>JAQVRW010000453.1 GCA_028700875.1 Candidatus Zixiibacteriota bacterium
TTGTATCCCAGGCCGATTCCGAAATAAGCGGGCTGGAGGGACTCAAGCTGACGTTTACCGATGGCGCCCTGAAAGGCGGAGACACGTTTCAAGTCAGCACGTTCGCGCCGCTTCTACAGCAGGCCTCGGACGCCCGGGTGTCGATCGGTTCCAGCGACGGCGAGGGTTCGCCGATCGTGATCCGGTCAGCCACCAATACCATCGAAGACGCCATCGCCGGCGTGACGCTGAATCTCAAGGGCTTAACGACCAATGAGACGGGGCCGATCACGCTCGAAACCGGCGTAGATACTTCGGCCATCCGTGAAAAAATAGATGCCTTTATCGAGGCATACAACGGCGCCATGAGTTATATCAACGACCTGAACGAATACGATACCGAATCCAAGACAGCGGGCGTGTTGATGGGAGACGTTACCCTGTTGGCGATCGAGAGCCGCATCCGGAACATGATCGCCCGACCGGTCGCCGGTTTGGACCAGTCGATGAACGCTCTGTCGGCCATCGGTATCCGGACCGGTTCGGACGGGCAACTGTCGATCAAGGATTCCTCCAAACTGACCCAGGCGCTGGAAGAAGACTATGCTTCGGTGGTCAAACTGTTCACCGATGCCGGCACCTCCACCCAGGAAGGAATTTCTTTCGTCAGCAGCAGCTCTTCAATTGCCGCCGGCGCGACCTTTGCCGTCGATATAACCCAGGCGGCGACTCACGGTTACCTGCAGGGCCAGAATATTACCGATGCCTCGATCACCATCACCACGGCAAACAATAAATTGAGACTGCGGGTGGACGGGGTAGTTTCGGATGATCTCGTTTTATCGGCCCGGACATACACCTCCGGCGAAGATCTGGCCAACGAACTGCAGACGCGGGTTAACGCCGACCCCAAGATCGGCGGCCGCGGGATCAGCGTGGAATGGGTTGATCTGGGGGACGAGGGATACCTGAAAATGTCCTCAGCCACGTATGGATCGACGTCAAAAGTCGAGATGATCACCTCCGTCTCCAACAACGCCATGTCTCCGCTGGGTCTGGCCACAGCCGTCAGCCACGCCGGCGACAACGTCGCCGGAACCATCAACGGCGAAAAAGCGACCGGAAAGGGACAGTACCTGACCGGCAATGACAACAACAAAACCACCTCCGGCCTGAAACTGCTGGTGACGCTCACGTCGAATCAACTGACGGAGGGTTCGGACGGAGACATCACGGTGACCCGTGGCGTGGCCGCCGTTTTCAAGGATTTGCTGGACACCATCACTGATTCGGAAGACGGCGTGATCGCCCGCAAGTCCTCGGCTTTGCAGAATCAGATCGATGATTACGAAGAGAGGATCGCGGACTTCGACGAGCGGCTGGCGACCCGCCGGACGGCGCTGGAAAAGGAATACGCGAACCTTGAGACGGTGTTGTCGCAACTACAATCACAGAGTTCATATTTGGAATCGATGCTGAGCCAGGCTTCATCCAACTTGTCGAGTATATTGGGCGGCGATTGATAGAAGGAAGGGAAATGAAGAACGGATTCAAGACGTATCAAGTCACGCAGGTGATGGGCATGTCGCAGGTGGACCTGATTCTGACGGTGTACAAAGGGACCATCGCGTACCTGGAGCAGGCGGCCGGACATTTCCGCAACCGGCAAATCGCGGAAGGGAAAACGGCTGGGGAAAAGGCGCGGCGATGTCTGGTGCATCTGTATACGACGCTGGACATGGAGAAGGGGGAAGCCATCGCGTTGCATCTGGGCAAGCTCTACGCGTACATGATAGAAGAAATCGATGTGGCGGTGGCGGGAGCCAATTGCGAACCGCTAAACAATATCATTCGGTTGTTGCATACGATCCAAGAAGGATGGAACGGCCTTAAATCACAAACCAGCGCCGAATCGACGGCGGATGCGGCCTCGCGACCGGCGGCCGTGGCGCCGCCGGACAATGCGGGACGGCTGGCTATCACAGCATAGGGAAGCGACAGTATGGAATACAACGCCATCAGCAATCTTGAGCAGGAGCTCCTGCGCGTGCTCAAAGAGGAATATTCCTTTTATCAGTCCTTGTATATTTTGATCGACAAGCAGCGCGATCTGTTGAAATTCGAAAAAGAAGACAAGCTGCTGGAAGTCTACACCGAGATCGAGCGGTGCCACAAGCGTATCCTGGAATCGGAACAGAAAGTGACTGCGTTACGGCGCGACAATCCCAAGTTGTTCAACCTCGCGGCGTCGGCGCCGGAAGTCAAAAAAGTGGCCCAATGCATCATGACCCTCATCCGCAAAAATCTGGAATTGGTCAAGGAAAACGAGGAGTACGCCACCAGCCGCCACGATCGACTCAAGGAGGCTTTGAAGGAGCTGCAACACTCGAACAAGATCGTCCGGTATATCCGCGATCTGGAGGTCGCGCCGCAGTTCGTGGACAAGAAGAACTAGCCGGGAACCGATTCTTCCGGGACACGGTTGATAGGAACAACAGAGGTGGATCATGAGAATAGGACCGTACGATCCTCAGAGGCCGGCGCAGTATCAGGCGAACATTTCCCGGCCGGCCGCCGGGAAACCGGCGAAGATCGAGCAATCGTCGGTGGGGAATGATGACGT
>JAQVRW010000454.1 GCA_028700875.1 Candidatus Zixiibacteriota bacterium
GGGTGACCTGGCGGAACGTCAGCAGGTCGAAATTGACCAGTTGAAAAAGTATGCCGATGATCAGCACGGCGACGGCTGAGAACAGGGAGAGATCCTCCTTGACTTCGGCCTCGCCCTCGGCGGCCACACTGGCCTTGTTCAGCTTGCCGGCCTCATTGTAGCTGTCAATGATCTGGAAAATATAGAAGCCGGCGATCATCAAACCGAAAACGACCGAATCGGGATCGTGGGCATTGCCGGTCAGGACGATCAAAACGGCAAAGATCAGGATATATGTAATGCCCTTGAGAAAATTGCCGTTGTAAATGGCGCCCATTCCGGGAAATATCGCCAGAAACGCGGCCAATGATGGATTTTTATCGCGGTTGTCAGCCATTTTTCCCTCCTTTATCGAAACCTTTGCCATTGATCGCCGCTTGATTTTTGTCTATTTCTTTTATTTCAACGGATTTCTTGTTGAAAAAAGTGAAAAAAAGCAATTCTTTCGATTCCTTGACCTTTTCGAACCACCCCCCGGTCTTGACGACGAATCTTTCTATGGAAGAAACGAATGAATGCACTTCGCGGTTAGCGGGGGGGAAAATATTGGTGAAATAGAACAAATTGAAGAATAAAATGATCGTCCCGACAGCGGCGGCCAGCCATTTGGGAAAATACAGCAATTTGGCCGCAGCCTTTTTTTCAACCATCTCCGGGATATTGTAAAGCCTGTTCTTGAGAAAAAACGGCACGTCTTCCTGGAGATCGGGCAAACGAAAGATGATCTCCTCCATTTTTTCCTTTTTCTCCAGGCATATGGGGCATTCGCCCAAATGCTCCGCGACGATCGCCGCTTCCTCCCTGGACAATTCATTTTCCAGGTATGCCGAAAGCAAGGCCTCTATTTCCCTGCATTTCCTGGTCATGATCCCCCCCGCATGTACGCCTCTGCCAGTTTTAGCCGGGCGCGGTTGATCCGAGATTTGACCGTCCCCTCCGGTATGGAAAACCTGTCCGCGATCTCCTGATAGGACAGGTCGTGGATATCCCGAAGAATGAGGATCAACCTTAGATCGGGCTCCAGCTGCGATATTTTTTTTCTTAAAAGCTCAATTTCAGACTCCCTGGACAAATTTTCTTCTGGAGTCATTTGGCCGCTGCTAATGTTTTCATCCAATTCCTGGCTGTTCGCCATGTACTTCTTGTTTTTCCGCCAATAATCAATGCAATAATTCCTTGAAATCGCAAAAATCCAGGAAGTGAAGCTCTTTTCTTCCCGATATTTTTCCAAATTATGATAAAGCTTGATGAAAATCTCCTGCGTCACATCGGAAGCGATATCCCTTTCGGCAAAGAAATTCAGGGCGATGTTGTAGACCGACTTGGAATAGGCGTTAATCAGCATATTCCACGCCTCCCGGTCGCCGTTCCTGCACTTTGTCAAGATATCTGCTATGTCCATACACACCAATAAACGATATAAACAGGCAAAAGTTCCCCGCCGCCCCGCATTCTCATCGTCCCTTCATACCACGATCCTGGGGATCAATGGGTTGATCCTGGCCAATACCTCGTAATTGATGGTGCCGCACCATTCGGCCAGCATGTCGGCATCGATGCGCTCGCCCCCTTCGCCGCCCAAAAGGGTGACCGGGTCGCCGATCTTAACGTCGCGGATATGGCTGACATCAGCCATGAGCATATTCATGCAGATCCGCCCGCGAACGGGCGCCTTGGCGCCGTTGACCAAAACCTGGGAGGCATTGGACAGCTTCCGGTCATAGCCGTCATAGTAACCCACCGGGACAACAATGATCCTGGTCCTGGCGAACGTTTTGTAGGTCAAGCCGTAGCCGATGGCCTCGCCCTTTTTCAATTGCTTGACCTGGGCCACTTTCGCATGCCAGCTCAGGACCGGCCGCAGGTCGATGCCGGCCTTGTTCTTTTCAAGGTAGAGGGCGTGCGTCTGCCGCGAAGGCCAATACCCGTATGCCGAGATCCCGACACGGGCCATGTCGAAATGGGTCTCGGGGAACAACAGGCTCGCGGCTGAGCTCGAAAAGTGGCGGCAAACCGATGCCGCCGCGAAGCGCGGCAGGAGCGAACGGTACAGGGCAAGCTGCCTTTGGGCAAAGGCCGGGTCGGTGGTATCCTCGATGTTGGCGAAATGGGAATAGACGCCCCGGATCTCCAATTTCCGCCGATCCAGCGATTTCAACAAGGCGACGGCCTTGTCGGGGTCGAGCCCGAGGCGATGGGTCCCGGTCTCGATCTTCAGATGGACCAGGGCCTTGCGCTTCAGCTTCGTGGCGATACGCTGGAGGGCCAGGGCGTGTTCTTCGCTGGGGACGACGGTCTCGAACCCCATGGCCACCAGCGCCTCCAGTTCGTCCATGTCGGCCCAGCCCAGGACCAGGACCGGCTTCCCCTTCTGCTATTTTCTGATGGTCACGGCTTCCGTCAGCGAATCCACGGCATACTGGCCAACGGCGGGCGAGCGGCGGGTGACCTCGATGACCTGGCGCAGGCCATGGCCGTAGGCGTTGGCCTTGACCACGAACATGATCGGGCGGCGGGTGAGGTCGTGGAAAAGTCGCAGGTTGTGCAGCAGG
>JAQVRW010000455.1 GCA_028700875.1 Candidatus Zixiibacteriota bacterium
GGCGGTCCTTGACGGTGATCCGTTGCCCCTCCTGAGGGACGACAATCTTTTTGAATCGCGGTGCCATTACACTTCTCCCGTTAATGTCCAATGATTTTCAGGAATTCTTTGTACGTTGCGGCCGACTTGTGCAGCATGGCCTTCTCGTCGGCGGACAGTTTCAGTTCGATCACTTTTTCCACGCCGCCGGCGCCCAGGACCACCGGCACGCCGATATACAGGTCCTTGAGACCGTATTCGCCTTCGAGATAGGCCGACGCGGGCAGGACCTTCTTCTGGTCGGAGAAGACGGCCTTGACCATATCGACGGTCGCCGCCGCCGGGGCGTAGTAGGCCGACCCGGACTTGAGCAGCTTGACGATTTCCCCGCCGCCGTCGCGGGTACGGGCCGAGATCGCCTCGATCCGTTCGGCCGGGATCAGTTCGCTGATCGGAATGCCGGCCACGGTGGTATAGCGCGGAAGCGGCACCATGGTATCGCCATGACCGCCCAGCACCATCGCCTGCGTCTCGGTCACCGCCACGTTCAGTTCCATCGCCACAAAGGGGCGGAAGCGGATCGAATCCAGCACGCCGGCCTGACCGAAGACGCGGTTTTTGGGAAAGCCGGTTTTCTTGAAGGCATGGTAGGTCATGATGTCCAGAGGATTGGACACGATCAGCACGAAGGAATTGGGCGCATACTTGACGACTTCATCGGCCACGCTGCCGACGATGGCGGCGTTTTTGTTGAGAAGGTCTTCACGGGTCATTCCCGGTTTACGGGCCAACCCGGCGGTCACGACTACGATATCGGCGCCTTTGATGGCGGCAAAATCATTGCTGCCATACACGCGGCAGTTATAACCCCGGATGGGACCGGCCTGGGTCATATCCAGCGCCTTACCCTGCGGTATCCCTTCCAGGATATCGACCATGACCACATCGGCCAGTTCGGCCTCGGCCAGATATTGGGCCACGGCGGCGCCGACATTTCCGGCTCCGACGACGGCGATCTTCTTGTTCATACAACGTCTCCTTTTATTGTAGTTATCGTTCGATTCCCTTTTTGGCGACCAGAACTTCGGCGTCCCGCACCAAGAGAATTTCCATGTGTTTTTCGCCACCCTTTTGGAACTTTTGCCTTTCCGCCTGCAAAGCCTCGGCCGGTTCGAGAAAGACCCGCCTGAGCACGTCCGGCTCCAACTCGGTCAGGGCTTTTACTGATATACGACGGGAGAGTCGCACAATACGACAAAGTTTATGAATCCCCAACGGCGGGTTCTCCGCCGCCGCCTGCGCCAGTACCGTTTCCGGCGTCCTGAGCCGTTCCGCCAGGCGATAGAACTCATCGTTGCCGATCCCTTCCCGGCAGGGAGATACGACTATCAAGGTCCCGCCGTCGCGGACGGCCGCGACGCAGTTTTCGATTCCTTTTTGCAGTTGATACAGGTTTCTATCCAATGGCGGCCGCATCTCGGCGACCACCAGATCGTATGTTTTTTCTAGCGGAAACGAATAGACCTGCTCCGACAGGATCACGGCTTCGGCAAAGGAAGCAGCCAGATCGCCGCAAAAGCAATCCAGGATTTTTTGGTTCCGTCCGGCCACGATCTGGATGGAAAACAAATGAGACAATGACAGCAAACCCATCAGGCGATCCAGATTCTCCGCCACCGGGTTTCCGTTCAGTCGCAACGGCCGGGCTTCCGGCGAGACGGCCAGGGCATGGTTCCGCCGGGTGGTTTCGAAGTCGCACAGACCGGGGATAAGCGATTTCCGTCCTCCGGTAAAGCCGGCGAAATAATGCGGCTCCACCGAACCGATGACCATGACCGAGGGGTAGCCGAACAACACGCGGTTCAAGTATACGGTTTGGCCGTCGATCTCCCCTGCCGGAACCATCGTTTTGCGGTCACGCGAATCATGAAAAAACAATCGGCTGTCGGCCGGGAGAGAATATCCGTCGAAGATGGATTCCATATCCGACGGGCTTGGCTTGGGATGATTGCCGCAGGCGACCACGAAGTCGGCCCGGAACGAAGGGTCATATGATTGCAGGGCAGCCAGGATCTTGCCAGTGGGTGTCGGTCGAAAAGCATCATTGACCACGACCAGCGGTTTGCCCCGCCGGAGAAACTCCGTCAATCCCGCCGCCTGCAGGTTTCGGAGAAAACGGTCGGAAGACCATTCCGGAAAATCATCGGCCGGTGCCTTCTCGGTGAGGGTATCACCCGGCGCTATATCCAAGGCAAGTTGTCTGCTTCCGAACCGAATTATCGTCATATCGTACTGGTCGTCTGGTGATGAAGATGCGGGCGCTGCAACCGGGGTAATCGCCGGGAGCAACCGTCAGCCGTCGTCATCGCATCGAATCATTTGCACGCCGACTACAGGGTCAACCTGAGTATGCCGCGGCCGCTTCCGGGATATCGGAAATGGCCGATACCGTCGGCGAAGTCCCTACTTCTCGGCCATATCGTAGCCGATCTTCAAGGCCATCAGGTTTTTCTCCACGGTTCCCTTCGGGGCGCGTTCCCGGACGACCGCCTCCAGCGCCTGATACGGCACGACGCCGCTCAGCTTGGCGATCGCTCCCAGGGCGACGATG
>JAQVRW010000456.1 GCA_028700875.1 Candidatus Zixiibacteriota bacterium
CTGTGGCGGGTCGTGGCGATCTAAATGCCTCTATGGAAATAGAGGTTGCCTTATTGCACAAGGAGTTCCCCGCAACGACGGGGGAGACTTTTTCAACACTCCCGTTCGTCCGGGTCTCTGATCTTTCTACAAAATCAACACCGGATTGATGGTGATTACGAGGCCGCCCCCTTTATCAGATGAAACCATCAGGTTCTATACGTCTGAGTAAAACGGGAGGTCAAAATCCCGGCCATGTACTGGTAATGGGTAACCCACCCGCCGCGGCGGGCTGTGGGCCGGGCGGCCCGCCCTTCAGGGCGGGAAAAGCCGCAAAAAAGTATTACGTTGTATTACAAAATGGCCAAAAACACCAAAAATGACAAACCGAAACCATTTCCCGGCAACTTCAACGCCGCCATGCCGGTACGACGAAAAACCTCGGTTTTTCGGTCGCAAATCAGTAGAAGAATGCCATCGATTCGGGTTCTATCGCATCCGAAGTCGGCCATTGCGGCCGTGGCCATATCCCCTCACCGACACTCCTCTCCTCTTGGGAGAGGGGCCAGGGGTGAGGGACAACTCTGTGCGCGGCAGACGTCCTCGTCTGCCCGTAACGCCGGGGCAGACCGGGAGGTCTGCCGCCCACAAATCATCAAAAATAACAAAGCAACCCCATTTCCGTGCAACCGCAAGACGATCATGCTAGTCCAACGAAAAATTCCCGTTTTTCGGTCGCGAATCAGTAGAAGAATGCCATCGATTTGGATTTCTTTGTATCCGGCGGGGCTGTCGAGTACAAAACCAAAACCAGTCAGGTTGGATTTCAGGGGGAACAATAAAATGGCGTCCCCAAGGGGATTCGAACCCCTGTTACCGCCGTGAAAGGGCGGTGTCCTAGACCGGGCTAGACGATGGGGACGCAATGCGTTTCAGGCCGTTAAAATACCCGTTTTCGCCTGTCTGTCAAGGGAAATACGCGCTCAAAGGCGCTGCCGGACCAGGAAAAGGGGAGATCACCGGGAAAAGAAGTATATGGCCATTACCACGATAGTCACGAAAGCCACCCCCGAGAAGACCATGATGGGGAGATTTTTAGAACGCTTCCGAATCGGCTCCTCCTTCAAAACTGCCGATTCTTCCCGAATTTCGTCTTGTCGCTCGAATTGAGCGACATCGGCCAGCATCTCCTCCAGCGACTGGTACCGGTCCACTGGGCGGATCTGCACCAGCCGACGGATGATCTTGATTATCTCCGGCGGGACCGTGCTCTCCAACTCGACCAACTCCGCGTTGATCACCCGGTCGGGCCGGGGCGGCCGCCCCGCCAGAAGCATGAACATGATCATGCCCAGCGAATACATATCTCCCTGGCGAGTACGGTTTCGCTCAGGGGGAGCAAACCAATTGTGGGCGTTGTCGCCCTGCCGGGGCAAACCGAAATCGGTCAGCCGGACCGACCCGTCCCGGTCGAAGAGGACGTTGCTGGGGCGAAGGTCGCCGTGGATGATATTATTCTTATGCGCAAACAACAGCCCCTCGGCGATTTGACCGCCGATCATTATCGTCTCCTTCCGGGAATATCGTTTCCCGGTCCGTTCCTCAAGGGAACCGCCGGGGAGATGCTCGGTGACGATAACTGTCTTGTCCTGAGTGCCGCCGGCGCCGAAGATAACGACGATATTCTTGTGTTTCAGGCGGGCCAGCAACCGCGCCTCTCTCAGGCCGGAGAGGTCATAGTTGCGTTTCTTGATGACGTACAGTTTCCCGGTTTCCTTGTTCTCCACCAGGTACACCGCGCCGAAAGAGTTTTCCTTGATAGTCTCCAGGAAACTGCATTTGCCCAGAAACGACTCGACCCGGGTGATGGTGATGTTGCTGGCATCGGAACCGATATCCTCTCCGGCCATGGCCTTCTGGAGTGCTTCTCGAAGATGCTCCGCGGAAGAATATCGGTCGCCGGGGCTGTCGGCCAGGCACTTGAAGATGATCTCGTCCATTCCGGAAGGAATGGCCGGGTTGATCTCCGAAGGCGTCCGGAAACGCCCTTCCGGTTTTTTGCCGCAGCAGATTTCGTACAAAATCACCCCGAGGGAATAAATATCCGCGGCGGGGGTGACGTTGGCCGAGCAGAATTTCTGTTCCGGGGACATATAGGCCAGAGTGCCCATGACCAGGTCGGCCGAGGTCGTTTCGGCGTCATGTTTTCCCCGAAGCTGGGCGATTCCGAAGTCCGCCAGCTTGACATTGCCGTTGCGGTCAAGAAGGATATTGGCCGGCTTTATATCGCGATGGATGATCCCGTTCTTATGGGCGAAATCGAGAGCTTGGCAGACGACGACAACAACGTTGAGTTTGGTTTTCAGGTCAACGGAAGGATTGCGCATCATCGCCTTGAAATCGGTGCCATCGACGAATTCCATGACGAAGTAGCATCGTCCCCCCTGAACCCCTTTGTCGATGACATGAACTATATTGGGATGACTGAGTTTGGCGATGACAATCGCCTCGCGCTCGAAACGGCGGAGGATCTCCGATTCATTGGCGTATTGCGGGGCCAGGACTTTGATGGCGACTTCCCGCTGCAGTGAAATCTGAAGGCCT
>JAQVRW010000457.1 GCA_028700875.1 Candidatus Zixiibacteriota bacterium
CACGGCAGGGATTTTATGAGGTTTCAACCGAACAGGTTCCATTCAATCAACTGTACCAGATTATGAATGACAAAGGTATGCTCTTCCTGGATTCGTTGGACCGAATCCGAGGGAACCACGACCGCACGGGCAACAAGCCGTTTCAGTTTTCCGCCGTTGCCTCCCACCAGGGCCGAAACTTCCACTCCCTTCCTCCTGGCGGCTCGCGCGGCCAGGATAAGATTCTCCGAGTTGCCGGAGGTCGAGATCAGAACTAAATGATCCTTCTTGCGAACCAAACCCTCGACCTGGCGGGCAAAGATATGGTCGAACCCGTAGTCATTGCCGGCGGCCGTCAAGAGCGCGCCGTCGGAAGTGAGGGAAACCGCCGGAAGCGAGGGGCGTTCGAATTTCCCGGTCAGGCGCACCACCAGCTCGGTGGCGAAATGCTGGCAATCGGCGGCCGATCCGCCGTTTCCCGCCAGGTAGATCGTCCCCCCCCGTTTGATCGTGCGCGTCAGGGCCGAAGCCAACTCGATAATCGTATCGGTGGCCAGTTCCATCAGGGCCATCTTGGCTTCCATCGCCTCGATCGCCGCCGCCACCAGAGCCAGCCGTGTTTTCCTTTTATCCATCATGCCGCCTGCTAAATGCTTGTTTTGACCATCGTATGGATGGCATCGGCCATCTCGGTGATAAGCATCAAATCCGGTTTTCCCTCGAACCGGTTGCCGACAACCACGAACGAGGCTCCTGCCGCTACCCGCTGCTCCGCCTGATGCGGCGACTTGATTCCGCCGCCGACAATCACCGGCAGGCCGCCATAGTCGGCAACCGCCGCGATCATCTCGACCGGAACCGGTTCGGCCGCCCCCGATCCGGCTTCGAGATAGGCAACCTTCATGCCCATATACCCCGCCGCCAGCGCATGGATCCGGGCAATATCGGTCTTGTCGCGCGGGATAGGCATCGTCCCGGAGACATATTGCACGGAGGTCGGCCGTCCCGATTCGATAAGCATATATCCGGTCGGAATCGGCTCCAGGCCGTACTCTTTCACCAACGGCGCCCCGCGCACCTGCTCCTCAATGAGATACTGAGGATTGCGGCCGGATATCAGCGACAGATACAGGATACCGTCGGCATGAGGGGAAATCTGGGTCGAGTTGCCCGGAAACAGAATCACCGGCAGGGTCGTGGCCCGTTTGATATGGGCCAGACGGTCGTGGAAATCCGCGCAAGTGACAAGGGAACTCCCGGCCAGGATGGCATCGACGCCGCAATCGGCGGCGGATTCGGCCAGCGCGATCATATGGCCCACGTCGCCTTGATCCGGGTCGAGCAGAAGGAAGAATCCCGCCCCTCTGTCCTGCTTGACTGCCAGCAGTTTTTCGAATAGTGTCATGACCCTCGCCGACTATTTTTTTACTTCCCGAAGGTGTTTCCGGATTTCATCAACGAACTTATCATAAAATGAAACATCGGGCAAACTTCCTCTTGCAAAGCTATCTTTGCCACCTCCGCGACCTTCGACCGCATTCGCCGATGCAACCACTATTTCACGCATATTAACGCCGTCTTCAACTGCACGACTTGATGCCGCACCCATGAACGTTCCTTTGCCGTTTACCAAACCCACCGCAATTATAACAACCGGTTCATTTTTCGATTTTAACCCGTCAATCCAACCCGACATTGTATCTTGGTCGGATTCGCCAAATTGCCAATGAGTAAAATTGATTGAACCGATCTTCTCTGAAGTGCCCACGCCGCCGCCGCCGGAGAACCGTTCGGTCTTGAGCTTCTTGTTCTCCTTTTGCAGATCGGTCACTGTCGAGGTTAGGCGTTTGACCGCATCGACAACTTGTTCGGCAGGGACGTTCAGTTCTGCGCCGACCTGATCGACTGTCGCCTTGCAAGACCGGCTCAGTTCCGACGCCTTGCGTCCGGTGACCGCCTCGATTCGACGGACGCCGGAGGCGATGGCCGATTCGGAGGTTATGATGAACGATCCGATTTCGGCGGTGTTGGACACATGCGTGCCGCCGCATAATTCCTTGGAGAAATCATCGACTGATACCACCCGCACGGTGTCGCCGTACTTTTCGCCGAACAGCGCCATGGCGCCTGATTTCATCGCTTCTTCGACCGGCTTCTCCTCGGTCGTGACTCTGATGGCCGCCAGGATTTCCTCATTGACCATCTTTTCGACTTCGGCGATTTCCTCAGGGATAAGCGCCTTGTAGTGGGCGAAATCGAAACGGAGCCGATCCGGTTCCACCAGCGACCCGGATTGCTTGACATGCCCGCCGATGACCTTGCGCAATGCCGCTTGCAACAGATGCGTGGCGGTATGGTTGCGCATAATGTCTTTCCGTCGTTCGGCATCTACATGCACCGTTACCGCTTTTCCGCGCCCAAAATCCCCTTCATCCCCCTCAACGATTCTCCCAGAATGAATATATACCCCGTTGAAATTCTCTACACGGTCAACAGCAAAAACAGATTTGCCATTGATTATGGTTCCAATGTCTCCCACCTGCCCACCGGCCTCTGCATAAAGGGGTGTCTCTTTCAACACAACCGAGAATATCGGTTCT
>JAQVRW010000458.1 GCA_028700875.1 Candidatus Zixiibacteriota bacterium
GGTACGAATAAGGTTTGCATTCGAGGGACCAGACCTCGAACTGATCAACAAACAACCTTCGTGCATCTTAAATTGCGATGGTGGCAACACCGTCACAAGCCACCGGTTTTAACCGGTGGTAGTTGACCTGTCCCTGTGTTGACCACAAGAAGGAAATTACAACAACCTGTGCCTGCCACTGCCGGTTGTTCTTCACAATCTAAATTTTGAATCGCCGCATCGGTTTTGTGATCACATCGATTCCCCGAGCGATCTTGGCGACCCGGTCCATGGGCGGCGGCACAGTCCTCCCAGAACGTTCTCGATACAGTGCATCGACCAACTCTGGATATTGGTAGATGTCCGGTTCGTTCTTCAGAAACTCATAGAATCGCTTTCGCATAGGACCCCGGGTATATTTGATCAAATACTTTTTATAAAACTCGTAGAGGTTCTTCTCTCGATCAATTGCAAGATTGAGCAGTTTTACAAATTGTGCCACTTCGGATGGGGGAATGTTGGCGTAGATAGTATCAGTATTTCCACACTGCATACATCGACGTCTGAACGTATAGCCGACATCCACCGTTCCACATCTGGGACAGATGTAGACAACAACATCGGTGATATGAGCGGGCGCTAATGCAATTGACTTGTGTTGATGTTTGGCATACGCACGATTGTTCACCATAACAGACGTAGGACCGGTTGCATCTGACATGTCAATATTAAGTTTCTGTCCATACCGAGTAACAAGATTTTGAAACACTTCATCGTGATCATCATCTAGATCAATACCGTTTGGTTCCCGGGTTTGTGATAAAGTTTCAGATTTATGACGCATCTGCTGGTATATACGATACGCTCGTTCCAGGTCGGTATAAATATCTTTTGCATGCATAATCTCGTGGAGGATTATTGATTTAATACCTTCATTTCGAAGATTTTTAACATTTGCTGTCAGTTTATGCTCATTAAATTCAATGCGAAAGATTACATTTTTGATGGAAGCATCTTTGGCATCTTGTTCAAACCAATATCTACATAATGCGGTGTTATTTTGTGTGTTTGTTCGATTGAACTTGACGCCTTTCAACCGATCTAACGGCAATCCTGCCTTTCTCCAGAGCGTCTCTGTCAAATTGACGATATATTGTTTATCTTTATCCGAGAGATGTGCCACACGATCACCCAGAGTATATATACAGTGTCGACTAAAAAAGATATCGGGCATTCCAGTCTGTATGACAATCTGACATTCACTTTTGATCCACCACATACCGGATCGTTTTGCCAATCAATTCTTTCGGCAACACGGCATGCGCCCCGTTCCCGAACGGCATCACGGGTGCGGACGGAAGGATTGCACGACTGTCGGCAACACACCGAACAGCCACACATACAGCCAGTTCGGCGATCTCGTTGTCCAATCCTTTCGGCACCCCCATGGCAAGGTACCGGATATGCTGCATTTCGGTCTGGATTTTGCGATACTCGTCGTCGGTCAGCGTCGGTGCCATTAACAACCGGGCAACCGTTGCCATGTGGGACGCGATTGCACACCGCTGATCGGCGACAAACCAATCATCATGGGAGTTTGTTTCCATATGTATATACGGTATATACCAATCTATAAGAACATACCGTTCTTTTTTTCAAACCCGCCGTTCAACCACAATGATTATGTTACCTGACGCCATAAATATTGACCATGGTGGCGTTTGCCGAAATTCCCCCGGCCCGGGTGCAGCATGTGGCGGCCCGGCGGTCCCTTTCCGTTGCAACGATCCGGGCAATGGTCGATCTCTATAATGCCGGATCCTCGATCCGGGCAATTGCCGCCCGACATGGGATCGATCGGTCGAAGATACGGGAGGTCTTGATCGACCTCGGGGTTTACGTGGCCGCGCCCGCGATCGCCTGGGACGAACTGGAGACGCACGAGTTTGTGGGAATGTATGGCACCGTGCCGACCGTTGAACTGAGCGACTACTTCCTCCGGGACGTGGAGCACTTGCAACAGAAAGCAAGCGCGTTAGGCATCTCGAACTACAATCCCTACGATACCGTCACGCTAACCGACCGGCAGCGGATGCTGATTCTGGCCAGCCTGCTCGGGAACGCCACGATGTACCGGAGCAAGTCCGGCCGAAAACATCCGGCGATCGAGTTCACGCACAACAATACCGAACTCGACTACCTCGCCTACAAACATCAAATTTTAAAAAATCTTGCCCAGCCGTCCGGGATCCAGCGGCGGACCCGGCAGACCTATACCTACCACCGGTTCGTGACTCGGTACAGCCCGGTCTTCGAAGAGATTTATCAGATCACCCGTCGCCACGACCGGCAGCGGGTGACCGGGGAGTGGCTGGCCGAGATCACCGACCCGTTCGCCTTGGCGATCTGGTTCATGGACGTCGGGGATATCCAAACGCTCTACCAGGACAAAGCGCTCGGGACGGTCCGGGGCCATACCCTCCGGCTATATTTGCATGTGAAATCGCGGGACGAGGCCGTGTTGATCCGGGACTGGCTGGACCGGGAGTGGGGGATCGATTTAAATGCCAATACGTGGCGGCAGACGCG
>JAQVRW010000080.1 GCA_028700875.1 Candidatus Zixiibacteriota bacterium
GGAATTGCCGAAAGGGTCAAGAATCAGGCGAAATATCCACTTTCCACAACTTGTTAACAGTGTTGATATTATGAGATCGCGATTTTTAATATATTTGGAAGATTATAATCAATTGACATATAACAACTTATATGGCCAACAACTTATCCACAATAATATCAACAATACCGGTCAGCGCAATAAAATCATCTTGCGTGATTTCGTAAGTTGTTCTGATTTAATCTGATATAGATATATACCCGAAGCCGCTTGCCGTCCCCGCCCATCGCGGCCGTCCCAGATTACCTGATGTTCCCCGGCTTCGTACTCCTGATCGGTCAGCGTGGCAACCCTTTGCCCCAGAATATTATAGACGATGATGCTGACTTGTCCTCGACGACCCAGACTGAAGCGGATGGTCGTTTCGGGATTGAAGGGATTGGGGAAGTTTTGCTCCAATTCCACCCGATCCGGGACCGCCGGCGGATTGTCGTCGACCGCCAACGGGGCCCGAACCTCACCCAAGAGGATCAACGGCGGATAGGTAGGTGAACCCAGGAGGTCGGCGATCCGGATTTCTGCTCCCTCCACGAATTTCGGCGGAGGTCCTTTCAGCATTTTATCGAAGACAAAAAAGCCGTTGTTGCCAATCTTGACCGTATCGATGTCCAAAACCGACCCGGGTCCCCATGGCCCGTGATTGGTAAAATAGGCGGTAAAATAGTATCCTCCCGGCGGTTGGATATATTGGCTGTCATAAAAGACGAATTCCGCCTCGAAGAACATGCTGTCGGGAAAGATCATGGTCTTTTTATACCAGGCATTATCAAGTAGCGGCCCCAGCACGATCGAATCACATACGAAATTCGTGTCGAACCACCGAAAACCGGTTATCCCGCCGGCAACGGCGGAGTCGTTGAAAATTGTGAAGGGGATGGCCAGGATGCTGTCCGTTCCGGCCCAATTCAGGTCAGGCGACGACAGCGTATCGGCCTCTCCGGGATCATCGGCGTCTTTGGCCACATTGGTAACGGTGATCGATATCTGTATGGAAACGGTGTTCTCGCCATCGGAGGCAAAGACATCAAACAGGTAGCTGCCGTTTTGGGTGTAATCGGGATTGAACTCAAACAGGGCCGATTCGTTTCCGATCACGGTAAAGCGAACATTCGCGGGCAAGATTCCGGTATCCGGCGATGGGGCCAGCCAAAAATCATCGGCCGCCCCCTCGCAGTCGGCAGCCGTGAACTGGATAGCCAGGCGTCGTCCTTCCGTTACGGTCGTTATATCCGACCCCTGTATCAACGTCGGCAGCCAGTTGCCGGTGTCGATGACGGTGATCGGGACGATCTCGGTATCGGCCAATTGCCCGTCGCTGACGAAAAAGATGAAATCATACACCGCGGTTCCCGTCGTATCTCCTTGACGGCAATCGGGAGAAAAGATGAAAACCCAGGTGGACTCGGCCAGAGTGGCATGCGCTGGCAACGAAACCGTATCCAGCGCCACCGGCATCGCCGCGGCGGTTGAGTCATCGGGATCATGGGCCAACACCGTGAAAGTCAGCGTATCTCCCTCATTGACCGAACCCGGCGCGATCGGATCGATGACCGGCCGCTGGTTTCCGGCGTCGATGACCGTGATTGCCACCACTTCCGAAACGGTATAGGCGCCATCACCGGCAAAAAACTCGACAGAATACTCCCCTTGCCGCCAGAATTTCGGCTGGAAGCTGAACACAGCCGTGCCATTGCCGCTGTCCACGAAGATTACTTCGCCGGTGCCTTTCGGCAGGGCCGAACTGTCATACCACAAGATTGGGGAAAAGCCGTCGGGATCGGCGGCATGAACGGCAAATTCCAGCACCTGCTCCTCGACCACCTCTTTCGGCCCGATAAGATCAAGAACCGGCGGCCCGGTGTTGGCGGTCACCGTAATCGCAACTTCCATCGTATCGGTCAGGAAATCGGGTTGTGCGGCCGAGCTATCGGAGACGATAAACGTTACGGTATACGATCCGGCTTGACCCGCCGCCGGAGAAAACGAGAAACGGCCGGTGTTGTTGCCGTTGTCGTTGAAACTGGCATTTGTCGGAAGATCCAGGGCATAGAGGAAATCTATGGTATTGTCGGGATCGGTGGCGACGACGGTGAAGGTGAGTTGGGCCATTTCGGCTACTTGTTTGGGACCGATCGGCGCCAATACCGGCGCCCGATTGCCGGCGTCGAGAACCTGTATGCTCACAGTCACGGTATCGGCCAGCTCACCATCGGTTGCGATAAACGAAACGCCGTAAGTGGTCGGACCTTGGGTATAATCGGGCCGAAACTGAAAAGTCCCGGTGCCATCGTGGTTGTCGGTAAAGTCCGCATTCTCAAGCGCGGGAACCGTCTGGCGCAGAGACAACGCGAGGAGGTCACCATCGGGATCGTGGGCCACAACCAAAATAGTCAGGGTGTCGCCTTCGACGACACTGGCCGAGGGAATGTTATCCAACTCCGGCGGCTGGTTGACATTGGTAACGGTGATCTCGACCGCCTGGGAATCGAAATCAATGCCGTCACTGGCATAAAAGACGACAGTATAAACACCGGCTTGGTTGAAATCGGGAGTAAAGGTAAGAATCCCGGAGTTGTTATGGTAGTCCTCAAAACTGGCGCTATCGGGAAGAGGCGAGGTGGTCAGGGTGAGGGAGTCGCCGTCGGGGTCGGATGCGGTCACGGTCAGGTCCAGCCGCCCTCCCTCGACGATAGTCGTGTCGGGGATAAAGTCGAGAACCGGTGGGTTGTTCTGACCGAGGGCGGAGCCGGCCATGGCCATCACAGCCATCAGCATCAATGCCGCGATCACCGGGTAGTCAATTGTCACCAGTCTTTTCATATTGACAAGTTAACCGAATCCCCTTCCACGTCAATCGAAATATTCCCTTGCGACCGTGGGTTGAATAGCGACCTATACTTGGTTATACACCGTTATCCGTAATTCAATCCACCGGGCCAAAAAAAAGCCCCGTCGTCTGGCGGGGCTTTTTAACATCAGGAAAAATTCTTACCGCATCAGCGTCATCTTGCGGGTTTCGACATACTTGTCGGTCGTCATCTTGTAGAAATAGACGCCCGAAGCCACTCCGGAGCCGTCCTGATCGGTGCCCTCCCAGGTCACCCGGTTGGCGCCGGCTTCGACTTCCGCATCCACCAGGGTTTTCACGTGCTGGCCCAGGATGTTGAAGATGGAAATGTTGATTTTCCCTTTCCGTTCCATACTGTAGTTGATCACCGTGGTGGGGTTGAACGGGTTGGGATAATTCTGGCTCAGGCTGTAGACGGCCGGTGTATTGGGACGGGCATCGCCGGCGGCCAACGGTCTCATCACCGGGAAACACCAGATAGCGTCGCCATTGGCGTCCAAGAAGGTGGTGTTAAAATCAAAGCCGCTATTGAAATCAGTGAAAGCAAAGGAAAAGGGACCGACTGTCACATTCATATCGACGCAGAGAGTATGGACGACACCGGTGTCCTGAACCTCGGTGTCAAAGTGCGCCGAGAGGATATGCTGCAAAGGACCAGCCGCCATACCGGTGCCGACAGCGCCGGTACCGCCGCCGACGCCCAACGCAGACGGCAGGCCACCTTCAAGGACCAAAAATCCCCCGGTCAAGTCGAACACGGTTGCCGGCGGGTCGACACGGCTGTCGACGACGTGGGTGATGTACTTGCTCGTGCCCCATCCGGTGGGCTGTGTCAACCAGGCCCAAGTCACGCCGTCGGTGGAGGACAGTTCAAACGGAAGTTGGATTCCGCCACATAGGGAATCGTTGGCGACCCAGAAATCCAGGGTTTGATCGACTTCGGGAAAGATCGTATCGCCTACGACGCGAAGGTCCACCTGGGCATCGCCCACCGCATGAACCATGCCCCACGACAACAGCAGCACAGACAACAACATTATCAGTTTACACTTCATACCATTTGCCTCCATGCGAAATTTACGTTTTACGTTATCAGAGACTCACGCTATTTTTCAAACTCGTCACCGGGTCGTCCCGGTTTTAAAGACAAAGGACCCCGGACGCAACCCGGTCATGATAAACTACGCAATTTTTGCCGCCAGTCAACAAAAAAAACTGTCAATATCTCGGCGGAGGCGGCGGTCCCGACCTGAAGATATAGGAGATCAGATAGACCGCGTCACCGACGTTCAACTTCCCGTCCCCGTTGGCGTCCCCCTCGTACGAACCCGGCGCCGGGCCGCCTCTGAAGATATAGGTGATGATATATACGGCATCGCCGACGTTGATCTTTCCGTCCCCATTGGCGTCTCCCCGAATACCGACTTGGAAGGTAATCGGCACGACAGCCGGCACATAATCCATATAAAGCGGTTTGAGCTTGGTGCTGATCGTGTTCAACGTGGCCGTGTCCACCGTTCCCGATCCCGTACCGGTCGCCTGGAACAGGAGGTTAATTACCGGCCCGTCTCCCGCCGCCAGGGGGTCCTTCCCGCCGGTGCGGGAAGAGATAAAACGAAACGATATCTTGGAGCTGGACTGCCCCAGAATTTGAACCGTGTCAAAGTTTTCGGCCCGCGTCCCGACGACGGTAAACCCCTGATATGAGAGTGTCGGTTCAACGCTGGTGGGGAATTTGAAAACCAGGTCGAACTCGTTCAACGACACGCTGTTTTTCAGATAAACCGGAACCGCCGTCGTCACTCCCGGCGGAAGGTTCACCGGCGGCCCATAGAGGGTATCCGCGGTGGTCAGAATATAATATTTCATTACTTCAGTCGTAGTCCCGTTGGGATCCGTGACCGTGAGCGCGACATTATAGATTCCGGGGGCGTCGTATTCATGCACCGGGTTTTGGTCGGGCGAGCTCTCGCCGTCACCGAAATCCCATAGCCAGGAAGTGGCCGCCGGCGACTGGTCGGTAAACGTGACGTTCAACGGCGGCGGTCCGTAGAGAGGGGTCGCGGTGAATTTGGCCACCGGGGCGTTGGCCAGACAGTTGAAAGCGTTGATCCGGCCGGATCCTAGCTGCCCCGGATAGGTCGGGTTAAGAGCCGAGATATCATCGGCGTTATCCATTATTATGGTATCGATCTGTACCTTGGTATAGTTGGGGTAATGTGACTTGATCAGCGCCGCCAGCCCGGCGGTCATCGGGGCCGAAAAAGAGGTGCCCCACCAGTTGGTGTACCCGGGGGAATAGTGATAGGAATTGGTCGAATAAATCTGGTCGCCGGGAGCGGATACCTCGATCCAGGAACCATAGTTGGAGTAACTGGATTTATGATCGGTCTGGTCGGTAGCCGCCACGGCCAGGATTCCGGGGTAGGTCCCGAAATAGTCGGCATCGGAGGAATTGTCGTTGCCGGCGGCGGCGCAAAAGACGATCCCGGCGTTCATGACCGAGGTCAACGCCTGGGCCATGCCCGGAATATTGGACGATCCGGCCGAATAGCTGATAACGTGGGCGCCATTATTGACGGCGTAATTGATCGCTTCCAACACCGCCGACATGATGGCATATCCGCCTTCCTGGGTGGGATCGCTGGGATCCTCGACCGACAAGCCCGCGCGGAGACACATGATTTGCGCGCCCCGGCCGCGCCAGTACGGCCCCCAGCCGCCGGACATGCCGGCCACACCGGTGCTGTTGTTGGTCACCGCGGTGGCGACGCCGGAACAGGCCGTCCCGTGGCCGTTGAAGTCGTTGGGATCGTTATCTTTAGTGTTTCCATCCTCACCCGACCAGGGAGTCAACCCGCCCGCCGAACTGATAAAATCGTATCCGATCACATCATCGACATACCCATTGCCATCGTCGTCGGTTCCATTGAAATCGGTGGAATCGAACACCACGTGATCCGCGTCGATGTCCTCGTCCGGATTGACCCAGATATTGTTTTTCAAGTCCATGTGCCGGTAATTTTCGCCGGTATCGATAATGGCGATGATGACCGAATCGGAACCGGTTTCGATGTCCCAGGCCTCATGGACCAGCAACTGCGAACCGGCTTTGTACGCCCACTGCGAGTTGTGACCGGGGTCGTTGGGGGTCGCCGCTACGCGGCAGGCGACATCATGGACGATGGCGACGACATGCGGATCGCCGGCCATGGCCTTCAGAAAGGCGTCGTCGTCCTGATCGACCGGGCGGGTAATCAAGCCGATATGGGCCAAGGGGCTTTTGGTCCCCGCCTCATACGGGCAAAGAAGCCGAACCTCGGC
This sequence comes from Candidatus Zixiibacteriota bacterium, assembly GCA_028700875.1. Classification (GTDB taxonomy): domain Bacteria; phylum Zixibacteria; class MSB-5A5; order GN15; family JAAZOE01; genus JAAZOE01. The sequence goes on from JAQVRW010000080.1 coordinate 6,212, forward strand.
GACCCCGTACTGGCTAAGAATGCCGTCCACCGAGGGTACGCCCACCTGCCCCGCAGCCAGTCCCCGGGCAAAAGCTTCCAAGTGGATATCGTCGGAAAATTGGACGACAAACTGCCCCGGGATGTCTATAATCCTTCCGGCCGAGGAATACGCGCCGGGGACATAATTGGCCAGCGGCGCCGAAACCAAGGCCGCCAGGCACAAAACGCAGAGCAGGTTAACGATACGCATTATACTTCTCCGAGGTTAAAATCCTTTACTCGTAAACTCTGTACCGGTGTGAGGGGGCCGACGCAACGACGGGGCCCGGCCCGGCCGCGATTTGTACACATAAACCCTATGTTTAATATACGCTAATTTCTACATCGGTCAATCGATCTTTTTTGTTGAGTGGTTTTTCGCCAATCCGCAGACCGCATGCGGTAAAAAAATGCCGTGCCGGCAAAGCGCCGGCACGGCATCGTCTTTCAGTTCCGAAACGCTGTCGGACGAATCCGATCAGGTCTTAGAGGCCAACTCCGCAAACAGGAGCCGGGCCGCCACGGAAGACGTAGCTGATGATATACACGGCATCACCCACGTTGATCTTGTTGGCGCCCTGAGGCGTCAGATCGCCGTTGGCGTTGCCTTCGGCCGGACAGACCGGGGCCGGACCGCCACGGAAGACGTAGCTGATGATGTATACGGCGTCGCCCACGTTGACCTTGTTGTCATTGTTGGCGTCGCCGGCCTTGTTGCAGCAAGAGAGTACGCCGCAAACCAGATCGGCATGCGAAGTGATGAAGGCCTTTCCGGCGTCAATCGCAGTGTTGAACGCGGTCAGGCCGGTCCTCGACGTGGCCAGAACCTTCACCATGCAGATGGTGTCGGTCGTGGTCAGGTTGTACTCGCCGAAGGTAATCAACGTCGACAAGTCGGTGTACGTGGACTCGGGAACACTCGAGCTGTACGTGGAGAAGCCGTCGTTGTTTTTCATCTTTTCGTATGTCGCCGCGGGCGGCAACGGAGCCAGATCACCGTACGGGCCCGAAGTGTAGACATACGTCGCGTTGTCCAGGGTCATGCCGTTCTTGAAGGAAACACCCGGACCGGCGGCGATGCCGCCGTAGCGAGCATCGGACTCTTGCGCACAGAGAGCCTCGGTGGAATCATCCTGATTATACTCGGCACCGATCTGATACACCAGACCGCGGGCCAGATCAAAGCCGGAGCCGTTGTTGGAAGCGGAATCCGACGGGACGTCCCAATCGAGGAATTCGCCGACCAAAACACCGCTGAGCGTAGCCGCCGTCATGTTGTAGAAACGGAGTTTCTCGACGACGAATTCGCAGTTGGCGGGCGCCGTGGGAATAAAATATTCCGCGATGAAACCGACGGTCGTGTCGGCCGTGGCAAAGCGGGTGCTCGCCTTGGTGTAATCGGCGTTGCTGTTGTCAATGGTCCACGGAGCCAGCGGACGCATACCGTCGGCATCGGTGAAGGTCTTCGAGTACGCGGTAAACCGCAGGGTGTCGCTGTTTTCGTTGACGCGGCAGACAACCGGCGACCCGTCGTACAAGTAGATCTGCGACGTGGTATTGACGTTGAACGTATCGCAATCGCTGATATAGTTGAGCGCATGCCCGGACGCGTTGTTGACCATATGGGCATCGTTCCAAAGCCGGATATTCTTGCAAGTGGTGGCCAGATCGACCGACGCCGGATAGGTGAAAGAAGAGGCGACCATCAGACACACCGGAATCTCACGCGGACTTCCTTCGGCCTGATGATTGACGGTGATCTTGCCCACCCAAACCGATGGATCCGAAGCGCCGGCCGGCGCGGTAAAGATCAGATCCACGTTAAGGGTGTTGTTCAAACCGGACGGGATCACGCCCGAAGCCGGGGTGGCCGTCATCCAGCCGGAACCATCGGTGTAGGACATGGCAATGCTGAAGTTGTTGTCCAAAAGACCGGGGTTTTCCAGCGTGATGGAGAAGGTGGTGTCGCCATTCGGCACGACCACTAACGGCACCGAGCTGTAGCATTCGCCGTAGCCGGTGGCCGCGTTGTCCATGTAGCCGGGCTCGGCCACGACGTCGCGGCACGGGGTCGCCAGCCACATGACGGGGTTGGTCACCCAGACGCCGGACTCGGTCTGCACGCAACCGCCCGCCGACTTGTCGTTGATATACACAATGTCCAGAACCTTCGTCCCGGCGGCAATGCCTTCGCAACCGTTGACGTCCGTGCGGCCGTACCGGGCCATCGAAGCCCAGTAGTCGCTGTTGCAGTCGCCGTCGGCGCACTGTGGGCTGGGCGAATTGGTCAGGTTCTGGGCTCTATCCCAGTTCAGACCATTGTCGCTGGAAGCGGACATGTACAGTTCGCCGTTCATGACCGTCTTGTCGGTGTTGTAGTCGTAGCACGGCTGCGTCGCGTTACCGAACTGCGTGTACAGCATGTACAGCTTGCCATCGCACTCGGCAATCGACATCTTGGCCGCGTCCGAACCCCACGCATACATGACGCATGAGCCGCCGGTATCCCACTCCGCCTTCACGATGGTGCGGATGTTCGGCACATTTTCGGACCAGTGGAAAATCGCCGATTGACGACGGAACAACGAGGTGGAGTCCGTCCACTTGCGGCAACCCCACACGACATGCAGGTTCTCGTCGGCCGTGATCAAAGCCGCCATATCGCAGTAGGCTTTGTACGGGCTGACGGCTTCGTACTTGGTGATATTGGCGCCCGGAACGGTGCCCGCCACCACGGCATTACCGATGGAACCGGTAACCGCCATAAAGCTGGCGCCGCGATCGGAGGACAGAGCGTACCAGACGTCGTTCTCATACTGACTGGCGTATTCGACGGACGCGCCTTGATCCCGCTTATAGTCGGCGGGGGCGTTCCATACAATCGCCACCTTGCCGGTGGTTTGGGAAGCAGCCAAAATCGGGTTGATATTCATGGCCGTATCGACCAACTTTTGGGCCGACCAGGTACCCGAGCCGGAACCGTAAGCGCCGACACGACGATAATAGGATATCGTCTGCGGATCACCCGCCGCGCCGCCGGACTCACAGGCCACCATGTGGAGGATGGGATCCGCGCCGCCCAGCTGCCATTCGATAATGGGCCACAGGTTCTGGTTCAAGGGGCCAACGCCGCTGTTCGCGTACCAACCGTAGACATCGGTCGGGTAATCCGACGCGAATACGCCCATCGGATACGTGACGCAGTAGTCGAAGTACGCGCGCGGGCGTTGGGAATCGGCATCGGCGCCTTCATGAGCCGTCGGAATGGGACAGTTGTTCTGATCGGCGTCGATGTTGACGTAACCGCCGTAGTCGGCGGTGAAGACCTTCGGATCCTGGAACAGCAGCGCGCAGTTGGCCAAATCGTAGGACTGCGTGGCGCCGCCACGACCCTCACCCAAAATACCGCCCTGCTGGTTCATCCAGGCGAAATGCACCCAGTCGGTGCCGCGATGCTCGGCCTGGTGACCCATCGAGCAGTTATGTTGGTAGTCGTACATGGTGGTGCCGACCTGGAGGCCGACGGCCTCGGTCGACACTTGTCCGAGGGCGCTGGCATCAGAGCCCTTGGGGGCGGCAAAAGCCGCCTGATCCGCACCGCTGAACGTATAGACCGGAGCGAAACGAGCCGGGAAAGAGGCCCGCTCAGCAAACCGAGGAACCGGTTTGTTGGCTCCGTACGTCAGCGTGGTCGCCATAAAGGCGACGACTAAGAAGGAGAGGAGGAACACTGCTGCAAGTTTCCTTGTCATTAGATTCTCCTTTCACAAGGTTGGATAGGTTGCAGACTACTCCTTTCACACGCAATTACAGAAAGATTTTCCGGCGGAGCGCCGTCACCCCCTTTACCACACGAAGCCGCGGACAATAAGAAACGAGAGAGGCGGGGAATCTCGCCCCCATTAGCCCGCGCGTCTGATGCTTCCAAGTTTAACCGCATGGTAGACGTATAATACAATGCCATTACTGCAGTACTGGTGACGTAGAGTGTGGTAATGTTGAAACCGCTTCCTCTGGGATCGCTTTTCCACCCGGATACCCAGAAGGGAACGTGCTCACCCGCCTCTGCACACGCAGGTACTGAACCCTAAA
>JAQVRW010000459.1 GCA_028700875.1 Candidatus Zixiibacteriota bacterium
GGCGAAACAGGTCGCCCTCATGGCCAACGAGGGGTTGCGGGTGCTGGGTGTCGCCCGAAGTTCATTCCGGCAATCGACTCTCCCCGAGGGCCAGCACGATTTTCCATTCACGTTTATAGGCCTGGTGGGGCTGGCCGACCCGGTCCGTCCGGCGGTACCGGGGGCGATTCAGGAATGTTACACGGCGGGGATTCGCGTCATCATGATAACCGGCGACTATCCCGGAACGGCCCAGAATATCGCCCGGCAGATCGGCCTGAAATCCCCGGAGCATATCATCACCGGGCAGGAATTGAATGCGATGACCGACGAGGAGCTGGCCCGCCGTATACCCGATGTCAATCTGTTCGCCCGGGTTGTCCCGGAGCAGAAGCTGCGGATCGTCAACGCCCTGAAGGCCAACCATGAGGTCGTCGCCATGACTGGCGACGGCGTCAACGACGCCCCGGCCCTAAAGTCGGCCCATATAGGCGTCGCCATGGGAGGACGCGGCACGGACGTCGCCCGCGAGGCCTCTTCCCTGGTTTTGCTGGATGATGATTTTTCCTCCATCGTCACCGCGGTCAAGCTGGGCCGGCGTATATTCGATAACATCAAGAAGGCGGTCGCTTACATATTTGCCATTCACATTCCGATTGCCGGATTGTCGATAATCCCGGTGTTCTTCAAGGATTGGCCGCTGATTCTTCTCCCTATCCATGTTCTCTTCCTGGAACTGATCATCGACCCGGCCTGCTCCGTGATATTCGAGGCGGAGAACGCCGAACCGAACATCATGACCCGTCCCCCGCGAAATCCTCAGGAACGGCTATTCAGCCTCCGCGCGATCGGTCTCAGCGCCTTGCAGGGATTCAGTGTCCTGGGAATCCTGGTAGCGATACTGGCTCTTACTCGATATCTGGGCCATTCCAACGATGACGTCCGCGCGTTGACTTTCACGACTCTGGTGATCGCCAACCTGTGTTTGATCCTGACCAACCGTTCCTGGAAGCGGACGATCTGGTCCATGCTGAAAGTCCCCAACCGCGCGGTTTGGTGGGTGGTCGGCGGCGCGGCCGTCTTTCTGACGCTGATTCTTTCTATTCCGTCTCTTCGAACCATGTTTCACTTTTCCCAACTCCACCCGGTGGATATCGCCATTTCGCTGGGAGCCGGCGTAGTCAGCATACTCTGGTTCGAGGGGTTGAAGGTATTCCACTCCCGCCGCGATGCCGCGACAGACGCCGCGAAACCATAGCCCTGCGAGATCTAACCTGCATCCACTAGTTTATCTACGGGATCATTTGGGAAATGACGCCAACACGCTCAGCACATAGTCGATGTCGTGCAGCGTGTGGTCGGCGCAGATCTGGAAACGGATCAGCTCGTCTCCTTTGGGGACTATCGGGAAATTGATTCCGGTCGCCAGGATGCCGTTCTCCTGCAAATTACGCACCATTAGATTGACTTTTTCGGTATCCCGCATAAGAAGCGGGACCACCGGATGCTCGCTGACGATCGTTTCGAATCCCAATTTGATCAATCCCCCCGTAAAGCGATCGGTCATCTCGCGCAGATGCTTTATCCGCGCCCGGCCGTCATCGCTGTCGGCGATCTCGACCGCTTTCAACGCGGCCGCCGCCTCGGGGGGAGTAATCGGGTTGGTGAAGATATATAGCGGATTCTTCTCCCGCAGGTAGCGGATCACCGGGGCCGAGGAAACGATATACCCGCCGTTGACGCCGAACGCCTTGCCCAGGGTCCCAACCAAAACATCCGCCCGCGCCCCGAAAAACTCCTCCGTTCCCCGACCGGTGGCACCCAACGCCCCGACGCCATGAGAATCATCGACCAGAAGCACGATATCCCGGGCGAAATGGGAGTTGAAGCCGTTGATGATTTCCGTGATCTTGTCCACCGGCGCGGAAATGCCCCGCATGCTGAAGACGCCGTCGGTGACCACCAGCAGGGTGCGGCATTGGCCGATTGAGTCGGTGATCTGCCGTTCCAGATCCTCCATATCCAGATGCCGATAGACTTTCTTCTCTTTGACCCGGGCGAGTTTGGTCGCGTTGATGATGCAGTTGTGGTTCAGTTCATCGCTGATGATGATGGTGTCGGTCGTGGCCAGCGTGACGATCGCGCCCATGATGGCGGTGTAGGCGGAGCTGGTTATCATGCAGTCCTCGCGGCCGTGGAACGCCGCCAGTTTCTTCTCCAGCTGGACATGCGGCTGGAAGGTGCCGCTGATGAACCGGACCGCGCCGGGGCCGACACCGTACGCGGCGGCGGCCGCCTCGGAGGCGGCGATCACCTCGGGATGAAACGACAGGCCAAGATAGGAGTTGGAGTTCATCCTCAGGCAGGCCCGGTCGCCGCATCCTTCGAGGTAAAACCGCGGCCCCTTCTCCCCTTCCGGTGCGGCTACCCGGACGATATATTTCTCTCGACCTTTGGCCAGTCCGTTTTTTTCCAGCAGGGCCGTCGAGTCCTCGAGGTTCTTTTCAAATCGTGTCAGCGGCATATGGTACTCCACCCCTTTTGCAGATCAGTTTTCCAATGGCTCTATGGTTATACGGGAGACGG
>JAQVRW010000081.1 GCA_028700875.1 Candidatus Zixiibacteriota bacterium
CCAACTGCGCGGCTGTATCGGACTGACCGCGGCGGTCGAACCGCTTTATGAAACGGTTTCGTACTGCGCCCTTCAGGCGGCCTTCTCCGATCCCCGGTTCAATCCGGTGACCGCCGACGAGATGAAAGACATCAAGATCGAGATTTCGGTCCTGACGCCGCTTCAGAAGGTCAATGCGCTGGATGAAATCCAGGTCGGGCGGGATGGCTTGATGATCAGCAGGGGGATGTACCGGGGGCTATTGCTTCCGCAGGTGGCCACGGAATACGGCTGGGATCGGGAGACGTTTCTGCGAGAAACCTGCCGCAAGGCCGGGTTGCCGGATGATGCCTATTTGTCCAAAGACGCCCTGATCCAGAAATTCCAAGCAATCGTCTTCAACGAAGAGAAGCAGGGTTTCCGTTTAGTACCGTGAAGTTTTATTCAGAATAAGATCATACGCCGGCCGCATTGCGTCGATTGCGGACAGCCCCCTCGCTAAATCCATAATTGCTTGTGTTTCATACTGTTGCGTATATTTGTCATCCGCAACGACTCTTTCTCTTGACAAATATATAATGGGTTATTACTCTAATTCACAGAGAGTGAACAAGTACCGGCAGCGGGCACCGTAGAATATCACATCATTTGAACGGCACACATCGCACCATCCAGCCGTGATTGCCCTGTTGATTGCGGGTTCGGCTCGACCTTGTTCGGAATATATGAAGAGAGGGGGTGATTCGCATGCGCGGAATTCGAAAGGGTGCTTTTATCGGCGGATTTATCATGCTGATGGCTCTGAATATATTCGTTCTGGCGACGGTCAGTTACGGCGACATCATCGATAGAAAATACATGGCCGGAGTCAACGTCAAAGACAAGGACGGAAACGTTATCGGTTGTTCCTGTCCGGTGCGATTAGGCAGTTGCATATGCATCATCAATACGCCGCTGCCCAACAATCCCGGAATTTGAGCGGGCGACAATCGTCATAACGGCAAGGCTAAACGGGAAGATCGAGCCGAATCCAATTATAGCTTGAACTGGGCATGGGCATTGCCCGGAGAATGATATAACGGGGGAATCGATATGCTGACAATCATCATCGCGGCATCGTTGGCAGTAGCGCCGGTTTTCGATACCGTATTCGCCGTCGAGACAATCATCAACCTGCCGCCGCAACTCAACCTGGCGGCCTCGCCGGAATGCACCTATTGGAACTTCTGCACGGTCAATCCTGACGGCAACGGCATCGCCTTCATCGATCCGGCCTCGGGCGAAATCCAACGCTATGATTTCACCCGCAAGGGTATTGATACCGTGGCAGATCGAGGAACAATGCAGAGACCGCAACCAGGGGAGTTCTCGGAACCGGTTGCGGCTTTTGTGTACAACTCGACGACGGTGGCCAAATCCGGACGAGGCCGGGAACAGGTCGATGTACCGCTGGCGGTAAATTACACCGGTTCGGGCGACTTGCTGGTCAGCGATCTCGGGAACCGTCGGGTCAGCACATTCGCCGCCGACGGGAAATTGAAATCCTCCTTTCTCTTGCCCTCCAATATGAATTCCCCCAATGAAATGAAGCAACTGCCGTCCGGCGATTACCTGATGATCGGCCTGAATCTCGATTCGCACGGCGCGGCCAACACCGGGACATACTGCAACCTGTTCAGTCTTGACGGGATTCTGCTTGATTCGTCGCTTGCCGTCCCTTCGATCGTCCTTTCTCGAAACCTGTGGAACGGGGTCGCCGTCGTTGCCGATATCGACGACGCCGGGGACATCTATGCGGCGTTCAACGTCGAGGACTGTCTCTATTGGTGCGGTTCCGGGCAGGGCAAGGCAGAACGAATGTGCGAACCGCCGGACTGGTTCATCCCGCCGCCGAAGCTGGACCCGCCGCTGTTGTTCGGGGAAAAGCCGCCCCGCGAGTTCCCGCAATCATGGACCCGCATCATTCGGTTGGTGTCCGATGGACAAAACCGTCTGGTGATGGCCGCGCTGGCGAACGGCCGCGTGTCGGGAATTTCCCTGCCGTTCGTTTTAGAAGTGTATGGAACCGACGGCGCGACGATCGCCTCTCGAATTCCATCGGACTGTTTTCCGATTGGGCGCGACGTCAACGGCTCCGTCTACTTCCTCACGGCCGACGGCAAGCGTCTGCTGAAGACGCATATCAGGAAATAATCAGTGTCGGCTCGGGTCGGATACGGGGTAATCATCGGCCTGCTGGTTGCGGCCAATCTTTTGCTTTTGGCGCATTTGTGGCGGAACCGGGACGATCCTCCACGACGATCGACGGATCTGTCGTATTACATGAAACGGGTCACCCTCCCCGACGTTATCGTGACTGATTCCGGCGGTCAAAGCGTCCGCCTTCTGACCTTGATCGAAAATGCCGCGCCGGCGTTGCTCGTCGTATTTTCGCCTTCCGATTGTCCGGCCTGCCTGGAGGAACGTCATGTATGGTCGCAGGTATCTCGGTCGGGACAAGCGTCGGTAATTGGGATCGCGGCCTCGGCTTCGGCGGATGAATTTTGGAAATGGGCGGCTGGACTGAAGTTTGACATCCCCCTGTTTCTGGACACCTGTTTTGCCCTTCCCGACAGCATGGAATTTCGAGTCATGCCGTTGAAGGTATTAGCCGACCGGAGCGGAAATATTTGGTGGGCGGACCCGCCCCGTTTGGATGGTAACGAAATGGCCCGGTTTTCAAACGATCTTGGCCGCAAAATCAAGGCGATGCCATAATATGGGCCCAGGTTATCGGAAGAATTATTCCGCATGTTTGACCGGCCGATTCAGGCCATTTTCGGCCGCATGGTTGTGTTTGTGGATGATGGTTGCATTGCCGGCTTGGTCGGGTGCGGCCGGCGAGGGGGATCGAGGTGTCGATTCAGCCGCGTCTGAACGATTGAAAGTGTTTTTGAACTGCCCCGACTGCGATGAGAATTATTTTAAGACCGCGGTTTCATATGTTGACTTCGTGCGGGATCGCGCGCCGGCCGATGTGCAAATTCTCATCGCGCACTTGCCGACGGCCGGCGGCGGCGAGCATTACACATTGGAGTTTATCGGCGACGGGCGTTTTGACGGGATGCGCGATACGCTCGATATCATCACCGAGCAGTCCGATGCGGAAGACATTACCCGCACGAAGCTCGCCCACGCCGTCACCTTGGGCCTGGTCCGTTTTATGGCCCATACCTCGCAAGCCCGGCAGTTTACGATCGCCTATGCACCACCGGCCGTCCCGGCCATGGCCATCGACCGGTGGAAACAATGGATCATCGAACTGCGCGCTGATTTCTTCATGAACGGCGAAAAGACATATCACAATCTGTCGTTGACCACGAACCTGTCCGCCCGGCGAGTGACGGCGATGAATAAGATTAAACTGGCCGTATGGAACGAGTATGTCGAAAGTCAATATGATTACGGCGTCGTCAAGACGCTCAGCGTCTCCCGGGGTCAGGGGGCAAAAAGCTCCTTCGTCCACGGATTGTCGGAGCATTGGTCGACGGCCGTCGGCGGATCGCTCTATGGCGATTCATATTATAATAAAGACGTAGACGCCAGCCTGACGGCTTACGTGGAATTCAGCATTCTGCCCTATTCGGAATGCACGCGGCGGCAACTCCGTTGCGATTACAGTTTCACATCGGCTTATGCCGATTACGCCGAAAAAACGATCTACGACCGCGCGTCGCAATGGTTGACGTCCAACAGCTATGCGATCGAGGTCGAATTCATCCAACCATGGGGATCGGTGTCCGGTTCCCTGTCGTTGTCGCATTACCTGCATGATTTCGCCCGGAATCGCGTCGAGTTGTACACCGTATTGTCGCTTCGCCTGGTTCGCGGGTTGGCGTTTGAGGGAACCGCCCTCTATTCGCGGATCCATGATCAATTGTCACTGGCCAAAGGCGACGCCAGCCAGGAGGACGTCCTGCTTCGCCGCCGGGAACTCGAAACCAATTACAGCTTCTGGATTACGGTCGGACTGAGCTATTCGTTCGGATCGATCTACAGCCCCGTAGTCAATTCCCGTTTCGGGAGTTAATCCCCGGCGCATTCGGCGACGCGGTTATTGTCGTCCATCACACCATCATGCACCAGAATACAATGTCAATTATCACGGTGATTGGCGATTTACGGGACTATGCCCAAGATGGCCAAAGGTACGGCCGGGAGCCTCCCGCACCGGGTACATGTTGCACCCGCAGTAACATCCGAGAGCTTATTCCCGTTCTTCTCCGCTACCGTTCGATGCGCCTGATCTTGAGCCAGATCAGCAGAGCTACGAACGTGATCAGAATCGTCGCCACGCCGAGGCCGGTGCGACGGAACGAGTATTCACCCAGGATTTCCAAACCCTGTTGGTATACCGCCGCTCCGAGTTGAATCCCCTTGTCGAGTTCCGGCTTGATTTTCTCCAACGTAAAACTGTGGATGAGCGTTCGCGATTCGATCAGAGTGGAATGCACGTCCTTGAGGGCAAACAGTTGATCGGTGACCGACATCCCTTTTTGTTCGGCCCTGGCGATGACATCGGTCGCCTTCTGTTCGGTCTTCACCAGAGAATCCAGCATAACCGATACCGCCTGCGCCGTCGCATACCCTTTGTCGCCGTCGCCCTGGCTATGGCAATTGGAGCATAACGACTCCGGCCCGGTCCCGATCATGGCGTCCATCGGTTTGATGATATCATGGTTGGAGTGACAGGTTTCGCATTGGGGCAGGTTCTGTTCCTGAAAGGCCTGTTTATGCGGCGACTGATCGAAAAGCATGGCGTTCTTGGCGTGGCACAAGCCGCAGACGGCGGAGATGTCATCGATCCCCGGCGGAAGCGCGCCGTGGTTGCCGTGGCAGTCGTTGCAGGCCGGAGCGCCGATATCCTCCTTCTCCAGCAGGGCGACACCATGCACCGATTTGGCGAACTTGTCATACTGGTCCGTGGGGATATTGTATCCGGCCATGTAGGCGGCGTTGGCGTGGCAGGCGGCGCAGGTCTTGGGGATGTTGATGGCGTAGACTGTCGACGTGGGTGTATTCGCGGGGGCGATATTATGAACCGAATGACATGAAATACAAGTGGCGGCCTTGACGTCCCCCTTGGCCAGGCGCATCCCGTGCATGGAGGTTTTGTATTTTTCCCACTGGTCGATCGGCAGCGACGGATTGTATTTATTCATGTAGGCGGCGTCGCCGTGACACCGGCCGCAGAAACCGGGGATCTCCGTCGCCTTGGGCGCCCCGCGATACCCTTTCGAGGCCCGCACGGCATCCATGTCATCCAGCGATGGGTCGCCGCCATGGCAATCGGAACAGGTTAGGCCGGCATCCTTGTGGATGTCGGCGGGCCATCGTTTTGACGGCGTGTCTTTGCCCTCCTCCCACTCATTGTGGCAGGAAAAACAGTTGCCTTCATCGGCGGCCGCAACCGGGGCAGATAGCGCCACGATACTTAGGGTCAATAGCAGGAAGAGTATTCGATGTCTCACCCGCGGCCTCCTAGTCCAGTATGTATCCAAGAAAAGTCATCACCAGCACGAACATCACCGCCACCAGTCCGGTATAGGCATACAGCCGTTTCCGACGACCTTTCTCGGTCGTCCGGTCGAAAAACGGTATTAACGTCCAGAACACACCGGCCAGCCCGAAACCAATAATTCCGACCACTTCCCCGTCGACGAGCAGAATCTTGGCCGGCAGGAATTTGAGCGATTGGAACATAAACATGAAATACCATTCGGGACGGATATGGGCCGGAGGCGAGGAAAACGGGTCGGCTTTCAGCCCCAAATCCCAATGAAGCGGCCCGATTCCATAGGGGAAAAAGACCGCCAGGATGGCCAGAACATTGAGTGCTATCAGCCAAACCAGAAGATCGCGCAACAGGAAGTTGGGGAAAAAGGGCATGCGGCGCTTCTGCGACTCGGGTCTGCTTTCCCAGGATTCCGGCTCCGACATCCCCTGTCGTTGCACCAACAGCAGATGGACGGTCAACACCGCCGTAAACAATGCCGGGAGCACGGCGACATGAAAGCCGAAAAAGCGGGTGATGGTGGCGCCCGTGACCTCATCGGAGCCGCGCAACAGTTTCATTAAAAATCCCCCCGCCAACGGCACCACCCCGGCCATCCCGGTGCCGACCTTAGTAGCGAAGAAAGCCAGTTCGTTCCATGGCAGAAGGTACCCGGAAAAGCCGAAGAACAACACCAGTCCCAAAAGACCCATCCCGGTCAGCCAGGTGATTTCGCGCGGCTTGCGGTAGGCCCGGGTGAAGAAGACCGAGAACATGTGGATGACCACCGCGAGGATCATGAGGTTCGCCGACCAGGAATGAATAGCCCGGATGAGCCATCCGAACTGCACCTTGCTGATGATGAATTGGACTGACTCGTAGGCCGAATCGGCGCCGGGACGATAGTACAACAGCAGCAAAATCCCGCTGCATACCTGAATGATGAAAAAGAAAAGCGACAGTCCGCCGAAATAGTACCAGATTTCATGATCGTGCCGGGGGACGGACTTGTGGGCCATGTAGTCGACCAGCGCCTTGATCTGAACCCGGTCGTCGACCCAGTCAAACAACCTGAGGCCGACTGATTTGATTGACGGCATGCCTACGCCCCCTCACCCTTGGAAACAAAGATGTTGTCGGACGCCTTATCATAATGGGCGACCCATTGCTCCAGCGGTCGGGGCGGTGGCCCGGAGATATTCCGGCCGGTAAGGTCATACTTGCCGTTATGGCACGGGCACCATAGCACATTCAGATCGGGACGGTATTGCACGATGCAGTCCAGATGGGTGCATGAGGCCGAAAAAGCCCGAATTTCGTTGTTGGGCATGAGCACCACGATTCCCGGCTTACGTCCGAACCGGAAAATCTTGTAGCGCCCCTCGGCCGCCTGCAATTCCGCCAGGGTCCCGGCGGTAACCTGCGACTCGGCGGCTTCGGGAATCTTTGGCGGCTTCAGATATTTGTAGATGGGGAATCCGATCGCCGCCAAAACGGCGATGACGCCTCCCCCCAGGAGATAATTCAGAAACGATCGCCGCTTCAATGTGTCGTTTTGCATCCTACCCCCATGCATTTGGAAACGGCTGCCCAAAACTCGTCGATAGCTGGCTTTAATGTTAACGATAAATGATACGGAAGGAATTGACCCAAATCAAGCCGGCATTTTGGGAGGCAGGTATTTCTTTTCAGGTCGCGAGTGATGGGTTTGAGAACAAAGCCGACATTGACCAAAGACGCCGCAATCCGTAGGGAACTCAGCCGGCCGTTCCTGCCGCGGCGGGGATATGTGCCGACTGCCGACCCGGGATTCCACCTGTACAAATCGGTTGACGAAATCTTTTTTGACCGATAGATTATCATCGGTGGGGCTTTTATTACAATAGCTCTGTTCTTAACCTCACAACCGACAGGAGGCCGTAGTGCTGTACCTGATCGACCCGATGGATCCGACTCTGGGGGCATGCACCGAGAAGGTATTTTGCCACCCGAGACTGTACCCGCTATATGGGATAGGTCCCAAAGTCTGATCCATGACCTTGCCCGGGCGGCGCGGCCGTATCGTCGACCGGCCGCCCGGCCATCTCCTCCATACAACAAAATTGTCGAACCCCCTGGCGTTCGACCTACGTCTGGCATCGGACAATTTCCTTATCATGACACAGGTGGCGCACACTTTTAGGGGTGCGTCCCAACCGGGGTACCCCACGCTTCAGCGTGGGGAAATACAAAGACCGACCCAGTTGCAAAATCGATAGCATTCTTCTACTGATTCGCATCCGAAAAACAGCAATTATTCGTCGTACCGACATGGCGGCGTTGAAGTTGCCGGGAAATGGGTTCGGCTTGTTATTTTTGATGTATTTGGCCATATCGTCATACAACGTAATACCATTTTTGCATCGGGGTGGCCCGTCCAAACTTGTTTGGACGGGTCGAAGGTTACGCATGATCTGTCGGCAAGCCGCGATCAAAGATCGCGGCCACCCGTCGAAGAGCGGGCCCCTCGCTGGCTTGTCACCCTGAGCGAAGCGAAGGGTCTCAGCCCGTGAGGTACCGAGATGTTTCGCTTCGCTCAACATGACAAACCGGTGACCATTACCCAGACGTATAGAATCCGATGGTTTCATCTATTAAAGGGCGCGGGCTCGTATTCACCATCAAAGTGATGTTGATTTTGTGACGGTTTATATGCAGGGATATTGGAAGGGAATCGTCTTAGGCAAGATCACTTAAACCCACCCGATGGGTGAGGTACCCGGTCAAATGGGTTGTCCACCTGCTTATCTATATTTTAAACGGAGATACAAGAATATGCCCCAGTATAATGTGGCAATACTCAGCAAAATGACAATGAATCGATACATGTTTATCGTTTTCTCAGTTTCATAGTTGGCGTATATGTTCCTTCTCGATAGATTTTGCATCGATGTAACCACATTGAACTCATGGCGTTCCCCTGCGCGGAGATATGGTATTTCGATAACTGCACTGTTGCCATTCAATTGGATTTGATCGGTGGGATATTCTGGAAATAATTTCAATAATGTGACTCGCCCGTTCGCCATCAACATACGTGGGTTTAGCAGGTATGGCGGTTCCAGGTAGACATGTATAGCTCGTGCATCCTGCAATCCTTGATTATAAACTATCATCGTCGTATTAATTTGGCGGTGCGCAATCACTATCATCAATGCTTTAAATAGTGTTGTCGAATCAACTGCTTGGGACAAGGAGTCGAAAAACACATTTTCCCAAAAATCACTGTT
The DNA here is from genome assembly GCA_028700875.1 of Candidatus Zixiibacteriota bacterium. Classification (GTDB taxonomy): domain Bacteria; phylum Zixibacteria; class MSB-5A5; order GN15; family JAAZOE01; genus JAAZOE01. Next base: position 8,782 of record JAQVRW010000081.1, read on the forward strand.
TATTATTGCTCCCGGTAATGCTTCTCTATAACTTACGCATTCGCCTTTGAATTCGAATCTCACCAATCTGGAAACGCTATCATAGTCCCGTAAATGGCTTCTCTGGAGCAAAAAGCTATCAATAGGGTTTTCGGGGCCATAATTCGGAGGACCTGGCAAAACCGTCGCCCAACCGGATTGTAGACGCTGTGCAATTTCAAACGGTTCAACAAGGCCATATTTCAATAAATCGCGCCTTATGCCTGTATTGTCATAATAATTGGCGACATAATAAACATCGGTCACAATATCTGCACTGGCTCGAAAATAATCAACGAATGATATCGCACTCACGATAGCAAATATCATGAAGCAATCTGATAAGATAGTCCTGAGCGCATCTGTGTAGCGCTTTCGCTTCGATGGTGGTTGGGTGCTATCGCTTCCCCGCTTTCTTTGCAGAATTCGTCTATATCCATGGTATCTTCTTTCATGCATCGAGAGAAATGCATGCTTGATCATTACTATATATCCTCCACCGCCGCGAAGGCGGGGCTGAGGTAGTCGATTAAATCCCCGGCGATCAACGACCGGGGATGAATATCGCAGACCGCCAAGTCTCCTGCCAGGCCATGCAGAAATATCCCGCAAATCGCCGCTTCCAAAGGCGACAACGACTGCCCCAACAGCGCCACGATTACGCCGGTTAGCACATCGCCCGACCCGCCGGTGGCCATCCCCCAATTGCCGGTGGGATTGAGGAAAACCTCGCCTTCGGGCGAAGCCACGAGCGTCGGCGAACCTTTCAGGACAATCACACTTTGATATTTGCGCGCATAGTCGCGGATCAATTCAAAATTATGTATCGGGTTGTCATCGGGCGTCACGCCGGTCAGACGGGCGAATTCCCCCGGATGCGGGGTCAGCACCAACGGCCCATGTTCATACAGTAATGGCGAATCATCGCCGGATAACGGGAATAACCCGTCGGCGTCGATGACGGCCGGGATTTCCAGATCGGCGATCAACCGCCGCACCAGTTCGCCGGTTTCATGATGCCGTCCCAGGCCGGGGCCGACTGCGGCGGCATCGCAGGTCTTGAGGAAACGGCGAATATCACCCCGCGCGCGAAGCGCCAGTACCGATCGATGTTTCAATTCCGGCAAGGGCGCGGTCATCACTTCGGTCAGCTTGACTTCGAGGATCGGGTTGAGCGACGACGGCACGCCGACCGTCACCAACCCCGCACCCGATCTCGCCGCGGCCAAACCGGACAACGTTGCCGCACCGGTAAGGCCGGGCGAACCGGCGACGATGAAAACCTTGCCGAAATCGCCTTTATGCGCATCGGCCGGCGGCGTGGGTAGCAGGAAAGCGACCATGTCGCCGGTGATGAGATTGCTTTTGATATTGAATGATGCGATAACATCATCGGGTATGCCAATCGGAATCACCGCCACCGTGCCGGCCAGTTCCCGTCCGGGCGTCACGAACAACCCCGGCTTGGGCAACGCCAGCGACAACGTGTAGTCGGCCTTGACCACGGCCCCC
>JAQVRW010000460.1 GCA_028700875.1 Candidatus Zixiibacteriota bacterium
CTCCATCAACGATCCGAACTGGGCCGCGAAATTTGCCGGATCGTTCGGAAAAACCAGCTTCGCCCTGTTGTCCGCACATGACGAACACACGCTGGCGATTCTTCCTTTCGAAGAACGCTCGGTTTACGTCCCGACCGGCAAAAGCTTTTCAAATCTGATGGCGATGCGTCATTCGTTCGGGCAAAGCAACAGCATCAGCGCCGTAGTGACCGACCGGCGATACGACGGCGGCGGATCGGGAACACTGACCTCGCTGAATGGACGGCTTCGATTGACCAAGAGCCTCTACCTGCGTGGGCAGGTGGTCAAGACGTTCACGACTGAGCCAGACGACACCGCCCTGACCAACGGTCTCAACGGCGATACGTTCGACAACGGCGCGCATACGGCCGCGTTCGACGGCGAATCGTTTTCGGGCGATGGCCAATTGCTGGGACTCGATTGCGACAGCCGGACGATCTATGCCGGTCTTTCTGCCTATCAGCGGACGCCGACTTACCGGGCGGATAACGGGTTTCAGCCGCGCAATTCGGATCGACGGATCGTCGGCCAAGGCCAATACCATATACGTCCCAAAGGAACGATCTTTCATCGGATAAATCCCGGCCTGGAGTTTGCCCGCATCTGGAACAATGATGGAATTCGAAAGGAAGAATGGCTGGTCATCAAGAGTAGCGGCCAGTTCCGGTTCGCCCAGGCGGGCGTATGGGCCGGATACTCCGTCAATCGGGAAAGGCTGGAAGGAACCGACTTCGGAGGCATCTGGTCGCTGGCGTTTGAACTTTGGGCGACCCCCCTTCCGGGGCTTGACTTCGACGCGACAATCTCTCATGGACGTCAGATCGCGCGCTATTATTCGGCCATGGGCAGCGAGACTACTTTCCATGGATACGCCTATATCCGCCTGTTCGGCCGGGTGCTTATAGAGCCGAATTTTGCCTATACCCAAAACCGCGACGTCGATACGAAGCAGATGTATTTCTGCGGGTATATCGCCCGCACCAGGTTCGGGTACCAATTCAGCCGGGAATTGTCGATGCGGTTGGTGGGTGAATACAACAAATTTTCCAAACGGTGGAGTGTCGACCCCCTCATCTCCTACCGCATCAACCCGTTGTCGACCTTCTATCTCGGGGCGACATATGATTATGACCGTTACGAGGGGAGCGGCGTGATGGGAACGCGTTCCATGACCTGCCTATCGGAACGGCAGTTCTTCATGAAAATCCAGTATCTGTTCCAGACCTGACCGTCGCCCGGCGCGGGCTAGGCGGAAGAGCGAAGTTTGAGTCCGTACGATGATAACCGCTCTTCCTGCGACAGGAGGGAAGCATTGGGATCGTGGTACAGGGCGCCTTCCGGCAACCACGACCAGAACGGCCCCAGGTCACGCCGCATCCAGTCGACAAAGAACGACGGGACCTCCGTCGTTTCCTGTTCGAAGAAACGCCGAAACGGCCGATCGGTCTCCAGCCGCCGGCGGATCTCGGTAGAGTATCTGATTCGGCCGAATCCTTCCGATGAAATCGCCCGCACCACGTTCAGAAGCCGCGGCGTCATTTCCCCATTGGCCATGAACCGCCGGAAGATCATCCTCGGCGAACAGGAGTATTTGATAACGTCGATCAAACGATCGTAGAATTCCGGCCAGGAGTAATGTTTCGGCCGGACGTTCATGGCCTGGTTGTTGTTCAGGAAATGGAAGGGAAACGGCAGAATGCGGTTGTCCAGGTGGAACTGGCGGTTGAGCGGGGCGGCTTGTCCAAAGGAGGTAATCAGCGAATAGGCCGGGAAGGCGCCGGGGGCAAGATCCAAAAACGTCTTCGTGAGGGTAAACGGCTCCGCCCCCTCGTCGCCATCGAGCCCGAGAATGAAATTCGTTTGCACGTAGGGAATGTGGCGCAGGATCATGTTGATATGCTCGGAAACTTTCCTGACTTTATCCAGCCCGGTGGTCGCCCCGGTTCTCGATTTGTTTCCCAGGTCATACCATGATTCGATGCCCGGCAGCAGCGCCTTGAATCCGTTCTGTTTAAGCCGTTTCACGTGCGGTTCCGACAGCAGCGACAGGGTCGTTTCCGCGATGAAATCCATGCGATTCGAGGGCACGGCCTCCTCGATCGTATCCATGTAGTCATCGAACCGAACGCCGAAGTTGGGGTCGTGCCAGGCGACGTGCGGCCGGTCGAACTTGTGGAGCAGGAACCGCAGGTCCTCCTTGATCATTCCGAATTCGAGCGGTTGGTACGGCACGGACGAGTCGATGCAGAAACCGCACGAGTAGGGACATCCCAGGCTGCCGATCATAGGCACCATTTGAACGAACGGCGCCTTGCGCAGAGTCTGCTCGACGAATTTCCAACGTTCGGCCATGCCGGGCAGTTCTGCCGGTTGTTTTCCCGCCGACAGGTAGAAACCCTCGGGGCGATGCGGTTCGCAATCCCGAAGTACGTCGAGGATCACCTCCCGATCGGTGAACCCCAGAACATAGTCAAAATATTTCAACGCATCCTTGGGGTAACATCGGGCATGGGGGCCGCCGACAACCGTGACA
>JAQVRW010000461.1 GCA_028700875.1 Candidatus Zixiibacteriota bacterium
ATTACGCTAGAAGACCCGATCGAGTACATCCACGCCAACAAAAATTCGCTGATCTCCCAACGGCAGATCGGCCTTCACAGCGAATCGTTCGCCTCGGCCCTGCGCGCGGCGTTGCGCGAGGATCCGGACGTCGTTTTGGTGGGAGAGATGCGCGATCTGGAGACGATCTCGCTGGCGGTCACCGCCGCCGAGGTTGGTTTGCTGGTCATGGGGACGTTGCACACCTGCACGGCGGCATCGACGATCGACCGGATCATCGACGTCTTCCCTTCCGCCCAGCAGCAACAGATTCGAATCATGCTGGCCGATTCCCTCACCGGGATCATCTCCCAACAACTGGTGCGGCGGGCCGACGGGCCCGGCCGGGTGGCGGCATATGAGCTGATGGTGCGGACGACGTCCATTGCCGGAATGATTCGTGAGGGAAAAACCCCGCAGATCCCGACCGCCATTCAGACCGGCCGGCGTCAGGGAATGCAATTGCTGGATAATCATCTGAGAAGCCTGGTGGACAGCGGCGTGATCACCGTCCGTGAAGCGGCTCGCGTCGCGGTGGACCCATCGCGGTTCTATGACACGGCCGACAAGGCCACAACGGAAGAAGTGATGGTCTGATATGGAATCAAAGCCCCCCAAGATTCGCCTCGATGAGATACTCCTGAGAGAGGGGTTGGTCTCGGAAGAACAGATCCGTGAAGCCCTCCTGCGGCAGAAAGCCTGCGGCGGCAAGTTCGGATCCCAGTTATTATATCACCGATATATCGATGAAACCGGGCTGGTCATGGCCCTGTCCATACAATTCGACTGCGAGGGAGTGGTATTGTCGGAGAAGAAAATCCCCGACATCCTGCTCCAGATGATCCCCAAGAAAGTGGCCATGGCCCGGCGGGTGATTCCCTTCGATTATGACACCGGGAACAACGTCCTCATGATCGCCTGCATCGACCCCACGGACACCAGCCTGGTCAACGAGCTCAATTTCGTCGCCCGGGGGAAGAAGGTCAAGCTGTTCGTCGCCGCTGAGATCGCCATCGATACCGCGATCGCCCGGTATTATCTGGGACAAAACGTGACATTGAAAGACAATCTCCTGCTGGACATCCCGGACGTGGCCACGGCGACCGAAAAGATCGCCATCGGCGGCGAACCGGCGGTCCCCCAGACGGATTCCCAGCCGATCGTGCTGCTCGTGACCGACGAAATGTTCGCGGCGCCCCTGTTGCAGTCCCTGTTCGAGCGGGATCATTATCGCGTGATCATCTGCGACTCGGTGGCAGAGGCCTCCGAGTTGCTCCATCAGCATCTGTTTCATACGATCTTCATCAAGGATACGGTATCCGGTGATTATCTCGGCCTGATCGACCAGGCCCGGAAGATTTCGCCCCGGACGATCATCCGGTATTACAACGCTGCCTCCTCGCTGTTGATGGATTCCGATTCCGTCACCACCGTGGCGGACCTGTTGATGAAGAATCTGGACCTGTTCACCTCCCTGTTGTCCTCCAAGGCCCAACTGCCGGAAAATCACGGCGGGCGGGTGGGACATTACGCCAACCGCCTTTGTCGGAAACTCGGCCTGCCCGAAAAAGACCGGGTCATGATCTGCAACATTGCGTATATCCATAACCTGGCCCGGTTTTATTACAGCACCGATGATATCGAGGATCACCGCCGGGTGATCCAGTTGACGGTCAAGATTCTGGCTTCGCTCAATTATTCGCCGGTGGTGGTGGAGATGCTCCGGCTGATGTACGTCGATCTGGAAGGCGGGTACGACCGCCGCCTGCCGATCGAAGTGCTGGGCGGCAATATCCTGACCATCGTGGACCTTTTCTGCGACAGCATCCAGCACACCGAACGCCTGTCGCTGGACAAACTCGACTCCATCCGGAAACGGCTGCGCTCGCTGGTGGGCAAGCTGTTCCTGCCGGAAGTGGTGGAGGCGTTCGTGGACATGCTCCAGGAGGAAATTTTGGACGTCAATACGGGCCGCCGATTGGGCCAAGTCATGATCTATACCGGGGACCTGTCGCTTCTGCAGCTGCTGGAGATGCGTTTGCGCAACGAGGGTTTCGGCACCGTTTCGCACAATTCCCCGGAGCCGTTTCTCGATCTTTATCATCGCAGCGAGCCCGACGTCGTGATCCTGGCCGTGCCGGGAAAATCGGACCAGGTAGCCGCCTTTGTCGGGAAGATGAAGGAGGACGGTCTCGCTTTCGATCGCGTGCCGGTGTTTCTGTTGGTGGAACGGGAGGCGGTCGCCGACCTGACCCATCTTCTGGAACGGGGAATCGAGGACGTCATCCCGGTCGACGATAACCTCGATCTTTTGGTGACCAAAGTCCGCAAGTTCCAGGTGCGCACGCATCAGGAGAAAAACGACTCCGGCGCCATCCAGACGGCGGGCGCCCGCGGGCGACTGGCCGATATGAACCTGATCGACCTCATCCAGGCTCTCGGCCCCGGCCGAAAAACCGTCCGGATTACGGTCCAGGCCGACAAACCCGGTACCCCCACATTGACCATCTGCATGGACCGGGGCAAGATCATCCAA
>JAQVRW010000462.1 GCA_028700875.1 Candidatus Zixiibacteriota bacterium
GATTTCATGGATATCTACGAAGCGCCCGACGAGGAGACCGCGGCCAAGCTTTCTCTCATTAGCCGGGTATTCGGGGGCCATGAAGTCGAGAATTGGTGCGCCATACCTTCGGAGCGGATGGAGCGTCTGGCGCGGGAATTGGGTGATTTGGAGAAAAACCTTGGCGGTTAAACCGCCGTTTGGAAGATGGGAAATCACACGCCGACGGCGCCCGGTTGCCGCCGCCTGCCAATCATGGCCGGTCGGCATTACTTACTGCCGTCGTTTCCTCCCCAGGGTCGCGAAAGCGGCGGGCTTCCTTGATGCAAGAGGTCATGCCCGCAGTTCGTCCCGTGGATGCTATCGCGAATGCTTCTTCACCGGGCGCCGTCCGGCCGTTAATAATCGGCCATCAGCGAAACCCGCATCGGATGCAGGCGGTAGGTATGCAGGCCGCCGGTCACCGACGGTTCATGATCCATGATGGCCACGGCCTCCTCGTCGGTTTCCGTCTGCAGGATGATCAGCCCGAAAACCGGATCGAAACAAGGCCCCGCCAGAAGTACCTTTCGTTCCGCGACCAGCCGTTTCAAGTAATCGAAATGCACGTCCATGACCTGCTCTTCCTCGGCGGTCATGTTCTCCGGCCAGTCGGGCCGGGTTCCCAATAATTCGACGAAGAAATGCCGCAAACCGGCCATGAATCATCTCCCAATGTTAAAAATATCCGACGGTTCTCTATCCGCCGGGGCGGTTATTTGTGACGTTTGGAGAACCGCATCCAGGCGAAGGAAAAAATGACGCTGCTGTAGATCACCATGGCGATTATGTCCCGGTAGAGGGTATCGACGCCGGCGCCTTTCATCATGATTCCCCGCACGATCCGCATGAAGAAACGGAGGGGATTCAGGTAGGTCATATATTGCACCACCTGGGGCATGTTCTCGATCGGGGCGAAGAAGCCGGAGGTCATGATCGCGAAGATGGAAAAAAACCAGGCGAAGAACATCGCCTGCTGCTGGGTGCTGGTGATCGTGGAGATGAACATGCCCACCCCCAAAGTGGTAAACAGGAATATCAGCGACAGACCGTAGAGCAAGGCCCAGGAACCGGCGAAGGGAATGCCGAACCAGAGGATGCCGATCGCCAGGGCCAGCGACATCTCCACGTACCCCAGGATAGCGAACGGAATCGTCTTGCCCATGATGAAGGCCGGGGTCGAAATGGGCGTGACCATGACCTGCTCCAACGTTCCCTGTTCGCGTTCCCGGACGATCGCCATCGAGGTCAGCATGAGCGTGATCATGGTCAACAGGAGGGCGACGATCCCCGGGACCATGTAATAGACCGATTCGGCCTCCGGATTGTACAGCAATTTTTGACGGATCGATATCGGTTGTGTCAGGCCCATCGCGTTCCGGTTGAACTGCGCCGTGATCAGGCTGGCGTATCCCAGGGCGATACCGGCCGAGTTGGCATTGGAGCCGTCGACGACAAGCGCGGCCGGGGAGGCTTGGCCGCGTTCGATATTTTGACCGAAATCCTTGGGGATGACCAGCGCCACGTTGTAGCGGTTCTCTTTAAAATCCTTGTCCAGGTCCAGCACGGAGATGTCGGAGACGCCGGTGGTGAAATAATCGCCCGCGGATAGTGACCGGATATATTCACGCGACAGCCGGCTGCGGTCGAAATCATAGACCGCCGTGGCGATCCGTTTGACGTCGGTGTCGACGGCGTACCCCAGGACCAGGAGCTGGATAAGCGGCATCACGAGGATAACCCGGAGCATATTGCGGTCGCGGAAGACCTGCAAAAACTCCTTCTTGATGAGCGCCAGAACCGTCCGCATATAGGTCATCCGATCCGAATCTTGAACCGTTTGGCGGCCAATGTCAGCAGCAACGCGGTCAATACGACCAGGGCCGCCGCCTGCGGCCAGAGTACGGCCAGTCCCGCGCCCTTCAGCATGACGCCCCGGATAATCAACAGGAAGTAACGGGCGGGGACGATCAATGTAATCGCCTGCAGGACCGGCGGCATGTTCTTGATTTCGAAAATGAATCCCGATAGCATCACCGAGGGAAGCACGGTCACCACCAGGGCGGTCATCATGGCCACCTGCTGGGTTTGGGCCAGCGTCGAGATCAACACCCCCAAAGACAAAGCGGCGATGATATAGATAAGACCGAAAACCAACAGCAGCAACATCGACCCGACGAACGGCACGCCGAAATACAGAACGCCGATGCCCAGCACCAGGACGCCGTCGATCAAAGCCAGGCCGATATAGGGGATCACCTTGCCCAGGATGATCTGATACGGCTTGACCGGCGCGGTCAGAAGCTGTTCCATCGTCCCGGTTTCCTTTTCCCGGACGATGGTGATCGAGGTCAACAGGGCGGAGATCATCATCAGGATAATCGCGATCAGGCCCGGTACGAAGAAGTGCGAGGATTTCAGGTCCGGGTTATACAAGACCTGTTGCGACAGGGTCACACCGGGAAGACTGGCGCCGACCGCCAGTTGCTCCATCAGATACTGCCGGATGATGACGCTGGAATACCCGGCG
>JAQVRW010000463.1 GCA_028700875.1 Candidatus Zixiibacteriota bacterium
TGACCGCAATATACTTGGTCACCGACGCCGCCAAAATATTCTCCCAGTTGACATGCACGGCCGGCCAATGCGGCACGCTCTTGTCGGACACGGTCAACGGTTTGAACATCGACAGCTTGGAGGTCCACCCGATCCGCTCATGCAGTTTCAACGAAACATCGGTCACCCATTCCAGGCCGCCGTCGGTTGTCGTGTTGGTCTTGGTGGTGCGGGCGACCGTGTCCACCACGCGCCGGTCGAACAGTTCGCGCAGGGCGAACCCGATCCGGCTGTCGATAAACTGCTTGTCCTTTTCGTACATCCGGCGGGTGAAACCGGTCGATTCGGTCAGCCGCATCGGGTTGACATACCGTTTGAACGTCGGCACAGAAGCATCGAGAAACTGCGACTCGAACCGAAGGGCGACGAAGGGATTAACAAACCATCCGGTGATATACCGCAGGGTCGATTCGAGGTCGATCAGGTCGGTGGACTTGACCGGTTTCTGCCAGCTCTTGGTTTCCATGTCCTGGATATGGGTCTGGCCGAACGACAGCTTGGCCGTGGACTTGGAAATCCACCTCGGGGCCAACGGTCCCTCGACCAGGCCGTTGAGGTTCGACACCCAGGAGGCGCTCCCCGCCTCGCCGCCGACCCAACTGTTGGAATAGCTGTTTTGCGTCACGGCCAGGTTGAAATCGGCCGATTTGTTCCAAACCGGTTTCTCCTGAGCAGTTGCCGGGCAAGATGATAAGAGGACCAGACCGATGACCGCCGAAAGCTTTACCAGGGTTTTCATTCTTATTCTCCTTATATGTCTGCTTTCCCAATGCTCCCCTGCGTTGACAGCAACTGCCCATCGGGCAAGTAATTCGCCGATTCGTGATCGGCCCCAAGTTATCAAGTTTGTACGCAAGGGCAACGTATTTACCGCAAATGAATCCGCCGCTCATCGGTTTTCGCGGCATTGATTGCGGGAATTCATCGCCCGTCGACGTCGGCCGGGCGACGTATAAGAATGTGGTATATGATTACCGCGGCTTGATTTTCCTTGACTTCGGGGGCCGGTCTGGTAAATTGAGGTCGTGAAATAATTCACTAAGTCACGGTAGGAAAAAGATGAAGACAGAGTATGATGCGATAGTAATCGGAGGGGGAATCGCCGGGTTGGCGACCGCCTTCAATCTGGCCAAATTCAAGTTCGGCGATATTCTTATCCTGGAGAAAGAGATGTTTATCGGCTCCGGCGCCACGGCCAAATGCGCCGGGGGCATCCGCGCCCAGTTCTCCTCCAAGATCAACGTCCAGATATCGCTGAAGTCGATAGAAGTCTTCGAACATTTCGAGGGAATCACCGGGGAACCGGCATTGTACGATCAGGTCGGGTACATGTTCGTCCTGACCGATCCCGCCACGGTCGAACCATACATGAAGGCGGTGGAGTTACAGCGGTCGCTGGGGATGGATGTCAAGCTGTTCGGCCCCGACGACGTCGCCAAAATCGCGCCACCGGTGCGGACCGACGATATCATCAAGGCCACCTTCTTCGCGCGCGACGGCCTGGGCGACCCGCATGAATATCTTCAGGGGTATTTCCGGGCCTGCAAGCGGATGGGCGTGGATGTGCTCACCGAAACGCCGGCCACCGAGATCATCGTCAAGAACGGCCAGATCACCGGAGTCAAGACCCCCAATGGGGAATTCTCGACCCCGATCGTGATCAACGCCGCCGGGCCGTATGCCAAGATCATCGGCAAGATGGCCGGGGTCAACGTTCCGGTGGATCCGCTTCGGCGGCAAATCGTCACCTCCGGCGAGGTGAATTTCATTCCGGCGACCATGCCGATGGTGGTCGATGTGTCTTCGGGGCTGTATTGTCATAAAGAATCGAAAGGCTTGCTCATGGGTTGGGCCGATCCCAACGTGAAGCCGGGATTCGACGAGTCGCAAGACCCCGATTACAACGACACCATCCTGATGAAGGCGCTGGAGCGGATTCCCAAAATGGAGACGGCCGAGGTGGCCAACAGCTGGGCCGGATTGTATGAGACCACGCCCGACCATCACGCCATAGTCGGGTTCGCCGATGAGCCGAAAGGATTTTTCATCGCCGCGGGCTTCTCGGGCCACGGATTCATGCACGCACCCGGTGCCGGGATCGTCGCCGCCGAGGTGATCAGCGGCCGGACGCCGTCGATCGATATCGCCCGATTGTCTCTGAGCCGGTTCGTAGCCGGCGCGGTCGAAGAGGAAGTCAACGTCATCTAGCGCACTGAGAATCTGATCGCAGAAAATAATAGACGCCCGTCCTGATACAGGATGGGCGTTGTTTCTTTGCAGCGGCCTTATGTCGGGTTTCTCATCCCGCCCGCTTTCGGCGGCCGGGACTCCGAACCCGACCTACTACTGCGATTAAAAGTACGGGTTCTCTCCGGCGCCGTGATCGGTCACATCGACGACGTCACTCACCTCCGGCACCCGCTCGCGCAGGGCTTGTTCGATGCCGTAGCGAAGCGTGAACGACGCCGAGGCGCACCCCTGGCAGCCGCCGCTGAGGGTGACGAAGAT
>JAQVRW010000082.1 GCA_028700875.1 Candidatus Zixiibacteriota bacterium
CCACACCACTTGCAAAATATAAAGATGCGCTAGACTATGCATCGCGGTTACGTAACAGAGTGGTGCACTCTTCTGAAAAGGCTGGCAAACAATTCACCGATACGGCAAGACACCTTCGGAACTCGAAAAAGCTCCGGCAGGGTTATAGAGTTGGAGACCTATTGCTGGAAAAACCTATCAACATCGCCCACCTTCCACAGGGATCGAACAACTATTTTGAATCTTTTATGCTTATGTATGAAGATCTTGCGAAAACTATCGTTCCTTAGTTTATAATGCCGCTCATGGCCGGGATGTTCGCCACGGCAAGGCGGGCACAATGCGGCTTTTCAATCATAAAAAACGGTTGTATCTTTGAGGATATATAATTGACGGCGACCTGGAGGATTTGTTCATGGGACGGTTCCTTACCTGGCCGAATCGGGTGACCCTATTGCGCATCGGTCTGTTGTTTGTCCTGGTGTTCCTGATTTATAACGAATTCATCTGGGCCAGACTGTTTGCCGGATTTTTGACGATCCTGGTGATCGTCATGGACTGGCTCGACGGCTATCTGGCGCGCAAACTGCACGAGTCCACGACCATGGGCAGCGTTTTGGATATAGCCGGAGACCGCGTGGTGGAATGCGTGCTCTGGATTTGCCTCGCCGATCTGCGGCTGATCGGCGTCTGGATTCCCGTGGTGGTGATCTCACGCGATATCTTTACGGACAGCATCCGCAATTACGTCCTCAAATTCGGCTATGCCGGTTTCGGGGAGAAATCGATGATGCGCAGCGCCCTGGGCCGGTTTCTGACCGGGTCGCCGATCATGCGCACCGGCTATGCGGTTCTCAAAGCGGTCACCTTTGGGTTGTTGTTGTCGCTTTCGGGTCTGGAAAAAATAGTCCATCTCTGGCGCCCGATCCCGCCTTCGTGGATGGACACCGGTCTCAAGGTCGGCGGCTGGATCGCGGTCGTCACCGCGGTGGTCTGTCTGGTGCGCGGCATACCGGTCATCATCGAAGGCATCACGCTCATACAGGAAAAGGAGGCGGCTTCTGTCGCGAATCGTTCTGCTGGACATTGACGGCACGCTGGTGCCGCCCAGTCTGGAAAAAATGTTTGTCCGGCATCTGTTTAAGACCCATCGATTGTCGGCGAGAAAAATGTTCACCGATGTATGCGCTTTGGCGACATGGCCGCCACGGGCGCATACGTTGAAACTGGCCTATCTGCGCGGTTTTTCCGTAGACGACGTGCAATCATGGATCCAAAGCGTTTGGGAGAACGAGATCGTCCATTGCATTTATAAAGGCTGGTATGACGCGATTCCCCGTCTGCAGGCGGATGGCAACGTCATCGTCTTGCTCAGCGGTACGCCCCGGCCGTTGGCCCAGCCGCTGATGGACCTCTTCCATATCGAGCATGCCGTTTGCGCCGAACCGGAGATCATCGACCATCAGTACACCGGACGGCTGCTGAAACCGCACCCGATAGGGCCTCGCAAAGTGACCTATGCTTCGGAATGGTTGCAGGCCCACGGCTACGATTGGGATCATACCGTGGCCATGGGAGACCATTGGGGGGATCGCTTTCTTTTGAGCCGGGCCCATCCGGTGGTCATCCAACCGGGGCGGCGAATGTCTCGGTACGCCGGGCAGCGCCACTGGCCCATTGTCGACGATGCCAACGATGGACGGCAAATAATTGAGGGTTTCGAAAGATCAACCGAGTGCAAACTGTAAGAAAAATAATCCATCATAAATGATGATCCATCCGGCGATGGATATTCACGTAACCCGCCTCTAAAGGGCCTGTCGAAAAAACCTCAACCACGTCATCGCGGGGCCGCCCGCCAAAGGCGGACGGCCGTGGCGATCTCAAATTGTCGATGTCGTGTTTTGGCATGATGGAACAACTTATGCCGCCCCAAGGGGCAGGGCACCCCGCATTCGTACATAATTAATCCACATTGAAGTTCGATAGGCGGGCAGCATTTGACCGTAGGGACGACCGGGTGGTCGCCCGAAAACTACTTGGGGCGAGTACCCACTCGCCTCTACAAGAAGAATCTGAAGGGGAAACGCCTACTTCTTCCCGGTGTCGAAAATGTTCAACTCCGGGATGGTGCCGTCGGAAGCGTCAAGGCCGACGCCGAAGTTATTGTGGCCATAAGCCAAATCGGCCTTCTCCGGCGTGAACCAGATCGCATCGTTGCGGAACTTGTCCGAAACAATAACCGAATCGCCGTCCTTGATCTTGTAACTGTCGTTGCCGGCGGCGTCGATAAACACCCCGGCCGATTTGGAATAGTAATTATATGGCGCGACCGGATTGGGGACCGCGTAATCCTCCCGGAACGTCGCCGCGCCGAATCCCTGTTGCCCCTTGGTATAGATGTAGGAATCATCGCCGCCCATCTCAAAGAAGAAGGCCATCGACCTGATCTGCGCCAGGCCATAGGAAATAATTTTGGCTTCGTAGATATCGTTGCCGCCGCGGTCGATGAACAGGGCATTGGTGTAATCCCAGCCGAACCCCAACGCCGCGCCGGCAGTCTCGGTCAGGATATGCTTGTCGTCGCCTGCTTCGTCCAGCAGAATGCCGTTGCAGAAATGCGCCCCCGAGGCCTGCGTGAAATAGACCGACTGATACTCGTCGTTGCCCGCGCCGTCGTAGCAGATGCCCGTTCCGAACCAGTACCCGCAGCCCAATGACCAGTTGCCGGAAGTGTAAATGTCGTCTCCCGAAACATCGACAATCGCCCCGACTCCGCCGGCCCAGCTATGGCCGTCGGAACCGTCGCCTCTTCGACCGAACCCGACTCCCTGGGCGTTGTTGGCGTTGACTTTGAACTCGCTGTGGTAGTCGCCGCGATTGACGATTTCGGCCGAGGGTTCGGCGGTATAGCGGTCACTCCCGGCATAATCGGCCAGCACTCCGATTCCGCCGCCGATCCCGCCCATCCCCTGGCCATCGCCATAAAGGTAGTAGGAATCGTCGCCGTCGCCGTCGATTGCCATCCCGATTCCGAAATAGGCCGCGCCTTGCGACGACGTCTCCGCTTTATATCGATCGTTTCCGGCTTTGTCGAACAAGACGCCGATCCCCAAAAATCCGGCCCCCTGCGAAAAAATCTTCCCCTCATATATATCATCACCGGCAGCGTCATATAAAACGCCCACCCCCAGAATCCCGGTCCCGAAAGACGGCGCCTGCCGGTCATGGCAAGTATACGTGTCATTCCCTCCCAGATCGATCAGGACCGACACGCCCCGGTCGGGACGGCTGGTGGCGCCGGCTGGGCCGCCGTAAACGTCGTTCCCGCCGAAATCGACAATCAACAGGCAGTCGTCGCCATCGGTCGTATCTGGTTCGGTTCCATTGATGATTATTCGGCCGTATGGCGTCGGGATATCCAGGGTCAGACCGGCGGGGATGTTCTTTATATGAGGCGTCAAGGCCTTGGCCGCCCGCTCCGAGGCGGCGGCGGCTTTCAAGCCGGCATAACAAAGTGATTCAAAGTCCATGGTTTTCGCGGCATCGTCGATCTGCGGGTAATAGACCATGCCGTCCCCCTGGGTTTCGGCCAGGTCACGGATATAGAAAACGTCGTTTTTGATCTTGTCGGGGACATTGCGAAACGCCGTTTCCCGCCACCAGCAGGCCTCGCGAATGTTCTCGATCAGGGCGGCCAGAGCAACGGCCGCTTCCGGGGGAATGGCCCCGATCTTCTGATCCAATTCCTTTTTCAAGTCCGGCCAGTCGGCCTTCTTATTAAAGGTGACGTATTGCGTGCGCTCTCCGGCGGCGGTATACAGGTTCTCCACGGCGGCAAGAAGCGGCTTTTCTCCCGATGGGGCGCCTGACAGATTAGCGCCGAACGACCGCAACCCGCTGACTTTCCGTTCCACCCCCAACGAATACACCAGATTGTAAAGGTTGTCGTCGAGGCTGTCCAGCCGGGCGAGAGCGCAATACCGCCTGACAGCCTCGCCGAATGATACCGCGTAGTCGTATAGCCGAAGCGGTTCGGCGAAAAGGTCATCGAATGATTTGACCTTGTAGGGGATATCGACCGGGTAGCGGTTCCAATACCCTTTGGGTTGAAACCCCAGATCGGCGCGGGTCAACCCGGCCGAATCGAGAGCCTGTTTAAGAAGATCGGTGGTCTGCGCGCCGGACGCGCCGGCGAGTACCGTCAAGATCATCGCAAGGACAAGTATCCGTGTCATATCGCCTCCCGGCCTGATCGGTTATCGTCGGCAGTATATGCAGGGAAGGATCGGGTCACCACAAAAAAGCCGGCGACATGGGACGCGCCGGTGTCGTCGGTTCGATGGCGGTTATGTCCGCTAGCTTGAATTAAAAGCGTTGTCAAGCAAAAAGTGGGGGGGTAACAAATATTTTAAAATTTTTTGTTGCGTGGTTTGTAACATTGCCGTAAATACGTGACGACTTGCAGGTTTGGTATGTAGTCGAGATTTACCGAACAGGGAGTGTAACCCGAATCCGAATGGACCCGGGGGCTTAGGCCCCGGAAACTGCAAACATGGAGGAAACAAGTCAACTGCGATCGGTGACCTGGTCACCGTCAGTATCAAGACGCAATCACGACAGCGTTTGTGAAATAGGAAACGAAGAAAAAGTGTGTACGTTAGATTAACCTTAAACAAAGGGATGAGCGATGAAACGACTGTTAATTTTCACCGTTCTTTTGGCAGTTCTTATCGGCGGTGCGGTGTTTGCCACCGAAACCCGGGTAAACACCATGGGCAACGTGAACACCGTCGTCAAAGATGAGGCCAACATCTTCATGTTCCCGTCGACCATCAATTACTATCCGAAACTGTTCGCGGCGGAAGTCGGCGAACGCAGTGAATACTACATCAAAGATGGCGACGAATACGACGTCTATCTGAACAGGGTCGGCGCGCACTTCCAACTCGGCCAGAAGTCGGAAGCGCCGTGGGTTCTCGGCGCCTACTTCGATACTCGGGTTTTCTATCCCTCGATCGTCGACTACCTCGCCTACTGGAATGACGACTATTATAAAGACGCCGATGAAGGTTACTGGAATACCAACCACCGGCTCACCGCCGTGGTGGGGCATGAATTCAATGCGATGCCGGTTGGACTCATCTTTTCCTACTACAACATGGGCCAAAAGGGCGAGAACGCCACGACTACCGTCTATGATGAATCCATCAGCCGTATGGAACTCAGCCTCGGCTTGTCACCCATGCAGAAGAAGCTCGACATCGGCTTCGGCGTGGCCATGACCACTTGGAAGGACAAGACTTATGATGGGGCGGCCCTCGTCGATAATACCAAACCCAAAGGAAACATGGACCTGTTCGTGAACGCGCGGTATTGGTTCGATCCGATGGGCAAGTACACGATGGTTCCCCATTTCGGAATCATGTACAGCAAGCAGGGCGCGGAAGGATACACTGACGGTGTCCTGGAAAACACATACAAGATCAAGGACATCATTTTTGATCTCGGTTGGGGTATGAACTATGACGCCGCCGAAAACGTTCTGGTCGTGGGCGATTTCGGCTTTCAAATGGACAACTACAAGACGACTTCACAGTACACTGGCGACCCGGAAACCGAATACAAGGATAACTACCTTTATTTGCCGTACTTCCGGATCGGTATCGACGCTTACGTCTTCAAGTGGATGAATCTCCGCGGCGGTGTCGAATCAAAGTGGGCATGGAACAAGTATCAACCCAACGCCACGCAAACCGAAAAGTATAAATATTCCGAGACCGAGACCTTCCTGGGCGCCGGTTTCCATTGGGGCAATTTCACCATCGATGCCAACATCGATCCCGACTTCCTGAGCCGTGGCCCCTATTTCATCACCGGCTCCAACAATTCCAACGAGTACGACATCTCGAACAAGATCTCGCTGAAGTACATGTTTGACTAATCGTTGACGGAAACGCAGTCTCGAAACCCCGCCCATTCGGGCGGGGTTTTTTTATGCGCCGATTGTCGTCATAGACTATCCCATACCTCAATTTATTGCAATCGAGGCGCAGCCCGGTCGCCCGACTGCATAGTCTGAATTCGATTGCGCACCGATGGATTTGAGTATCCCTCGGCCGGAAATCGGATATTCATCTTTTCCCACAACAAGTTACATCTCCATATTATGACTGTATCGCTTTCCTTTTCGATGGTGTGGGGGAATGCCGGTTCGAGGCATACCGTTTGCTCAAATGGTTATCCAGAAGGACTTACAAAGGAGAGGCGATGCTGAGCGACAATTGTAAACGAGGTTTTCCCGACGAGAAGCTCAAAAGCATTCCTGAGCCGAGAGTCAAGTATGACGCCGGTGGCTTCTATATCATGACCATTTCGGAAGACGTGAAAGTCTATTTCAATGACTATTATGAGTTTTTGGAGGCCGCCCATGACAGATGTTTGGGCGAATTGGACCGGGTAAATGTCAAAATCGCCTCTTTGGAGGCGACCTGGAACGAAAGCCGGGCCTATTATGCCGCCTATCGCGTTATCCTGCAACTGGCGATCAAGAATATTCGGTCATTTTACACCGACAGCTCCAATTTCGGAGTTATCATGACGCCGTGGTGCTTCGGAACGGTCCTGCTGGAAAAGGTCGAGACCTACCGCGAACGTCTGGCCAAGGGCCAGGTGCCGGATGAGAACCTGCCCGAAAACACTTACTACGTCATCAGATATCTGGATGAGATATACAAGAAAACCCTTCTGGACCTGTTCGATTTTCCGGAGGAAGCGTTCAAGATGCGCTGGCAGTACAGCGAACTGCTCAAACGGTATTCGAAGGTTCTGCAAAATATCACCGGCTCTTTGCAGTCGGTCTTGATGGCGGTCAAAAGCTACGGAGTTTGACATACCCTACAACCTAGGATAATACCTCCCCTAAAAAACCTGCCTCCTCCTCCTGGGCAGGTTTTTTTTCATATCAACGAATTCGGTCAAACGGCCGATAGGAAAAGTAACTGATTGGGGTTGTACCGCTATGACTGTAGCCGGAAAAACGGAAATATTGGCCGGCAAATTCCTGCCGATTTACCTGGAGGCGCTTCGTCTCGATACGATCGTCGATTTCGACCTATATATCAAAATGGGGTACGAGCTGATTCTGTACCGGGCCGCCAATCTGCCGTTCACGGAAAAAACCCGCGCCAGCCTCCTGGACAACATGGTCAAAAAACTGTATGTCCCGGCCGAGTCTCAGGAACGGTACCAGAAATATATCGAAGCCAACATCGACCAGATCGTTCGGGACAGCGAAATCCCGGAAAAGGCCAAGGCCGGGATCGTCTATGACAGCACCAAGATGCTGGTCAAAGACGTTCTGACCAGTCCCAACCTGGGGGAAAACGTTCGGCGCAGTAAAAACATGGTCGAAGCCTCGGTGGCCTATATCGTCTCCAGCCAGGAGGCGTTCCATAACCTGTTGCGGGTGATGTCGTTCGATTATTATACCTACACCCATTCGGTCAACGTCTGCACGTTCTCGGTGGCCTTTGCCCGCCATCTCGGATATTCCGATGAGGAATACCTCAATCATCTGGGCGTGGGGGCGTTGCTCCACGATATCGGCAAGACTCGTATCCCGGATCGGATTCTGAATAAACGGGCCCGTCTCAATCCTCGGGAGATGGACCTGGTCCGCAAACACCCTCAATGGGGGCTGGATATTCTGCAGGAGTCGGATATTGTCCATCCCGACTGTTATTACCCGATTATTCAGCATCATGAACGGGAAGACGGTTCCGGGTATCCTCAGGCGCTGGCCGCCGACGATATCCATATTTTCGGCAAGATCGTCGGCATCGCCGACACCTTCGACGCCATGACCACCGAGCGGGTATATCAATCGGCCGTGGATACCTTCCCGGCGTTGAAAACCATGTTTGCCCTGCCGGATCTATTCGAGCGGACGCTTCTGGAAAAATTCGTTTTGCTCATGGGCCCGACCGAAATCGGGTCGATCTAAACCGTCGGTTCATCCCGGTATCCTTCCGCCGCTTCTCCGCCTGATCTATGGAATAGCGTATACCCATGTGGTCCATCCACGCGCCAAGGCTTGATTCGATTATTTCGACCATATTTCAGGGAAAACCTCTTGACATCCTTCCCCCCCCCTGGGTATATTGGATTTGATAGCGGGTCGGCCACTTGAATCACCATCGTGAGTTTTGCCCCGGTCCAAACCGCTGGCGCCATAAAACACAATCAGATCGCTCTTCGGGAGGGAACCGGATGGGATCGAAACGCTGGCGACGGAACGTTTCCTTTGCCGTCATCCTCGTGCTGGTCATTATTATCGCCTATTTCGGCGGGTTGAAAGCCGCCCAAGGGGTGCAGGGGTGGAAGGCCAGGCAGGAACAAGCGAAGCGGACGGAATCTATTCTGAAAGAAATGGGGACCGGCTTGGGGGTGGGGAGGTCATTGCCGGATGCCGTGTTGGCCGATCTGGAAGGAGTCGAAACGCGCTTGAGCGGTCTCCTGTGCGACCGGACGGTGGTCGTCTTCTTCCGAACCGATTGCTCCTTCAGCCAGGCGGAACTGGCTGCGTTACAAGCGGCAACGGTCACCCCTGCAGACCAGAGTTGCTTTGTCCTGATTTCCAATTCCGATCAAATAGAGCTATGGGATGTCAAACAAAAGCTGGGTTTGTCCTGCTCCATCCTATATGACCGGGACACGAAGTACGGCAAGCAGTTGGGAGTCAAGTCGGTTCCTCTGAATTTCATTGTTGACCGCACCCTGAAAATCGAAGACGTGATTTCCGGGACGATGCCAACCAGGGATATCAGAGATTTTATGGGAGATAATCGCAAGAAATATGAAAAAAGAACGGGTATCCTGCCCGAATGAACTATATTTTATGCGGCATCGGGGATTGGAACGTCAGAGGAGAGGAGGTGATATCATAATGCGGAAAAACATTATTCTGTGTAGTTTGTTGTTCGCGTTTGTCTTTTCGTTCAGCTTCGGATTTCACGGTGTATCGAGAGCGGAATCCGCTGCATGTGCAGGCCCAGGCGATGCGGGGAATTGTTGCACGACCGAGGATACATCAAGGCCGGGTGTTTGCATTGCAATACCGGGTACCAACTTGGCGGAATGTCGGTGTGATTGCCTGATGGTTCCATGGCTAACATGCGACGGCCCTCAACACTGTATATATGAGATTTGTGGAATAGGTCCTGGCTCATGACAGCATTCCGGCCAGGATCGGTGAATTGATATATGGGCAGGATACCCGCATTATAAATCATTTCGCTTACGGGGAATATGCGGAGGCGTGATTATATGAATGAAACCAAATACAATCCCCTCCCGCACTCAATGCCGACGGTTATCACTGGGGTAACCGGCCTCACGAGGATTATATCGGATCATCAAAATAATACATGCTCCTTCTACACAATGATAATCCTCATTATTGCGACGTCACTATCTGCGATTAATTATGACTCCAAGTCCGCGTATGCGGCTGACCCCGTGAATTCGGCGGAGATCGCGGTTGCGCGACAGGAAACGGCGAATGCCGCCGAGGGCGGCCCTTTATACATCGAGGAAATCCACAATGTGGGCACCCTGGGGTTGCGGGTTGGCAATTGGGGTCTCATCGGGTACGGCCAATACAATGCCAATATCGTATCATGTGAATATCCGCTTGGCTCCAAAGTACAGTATTTCCATGGCGGACAACTCTGGATCGGTGGAATTATTGGTCAAGACACGCTTGTTTCGATGGCCGGCGAGGAAACAAGAGCGGATGAAGGCGCAGCCGGTGATTTTATCAGACGGTCTACTATTCGTTCAAACGCATACTATAGTCCCGAGGCTTTGTCGGAACAGGATTTGATCTGTACGTATACCGATACGAGCATGTGGTATGCGCGTTATGACCATTTCGATAATCGCCCGCATATCCCGCTCAACGTCTCCATTCGTCAAAGCAGTTATGCCTGGAGCTATGCCTATGCCAGCGATTTCGTCCTCTTTGATTTTCATATCACCAATATTGGGGCAGGCACGATATCCAGGATGTTTATCGGAGTCAATATCTGGGGACAACCGTACGTCTATGGTTACGATGCCAACTATGAAAACGGCCTTTGCGGTTTCCGGCGAACGGCTCCCGCCCAGGATCGGACATGCCTTGCGGAAGACAGCATCAATGTTGCCTGGGTGGCCGATGTCGACGGCAACGCGAACTCCGAGGGGGAGTGGGACAAT
>JAQVRW010000083.1 GCA_028700875.1 Candidatus Zixiibacteriota bacterium
CTCTATAAAATTTAACACTGTCCCATACATGCCGTGACCAATATACCCGCAATACCACAGTCTCCCGATGGCCTACCTGTCACGCGGTGCGGGGGTGATAACAAATAATGTCCTGTGCTTTACCCCAGCGGATGGTATCGATTCCATCTACTGGTTCATCATCCAGGCTTGTGATTCCTGCGGGGTACCGACCAACCCGTCGCCGCCTAGCCCGATCAACTCCTGTGTCACCGATTCGTTCTTTATCCATGTTCGCTTCAACCAACCCCCGGTAGTGCAATGTGCGGTTGACGACACGGTCGCCTTCGATTGCGGCCCGTCAGAGGTTTGCCTTAGCAGTTTCACCGCTACGGATCCGGACAATAACATCGTCAGTCAAACCGTGAGCCTGGGCACGTTGAGCGATGGTACCGTCTGCTTCCTACCGGATACCGCCGGACTGTACACCATTATCTATACGGTAACGGATGCTTTCGGGGCCTCCGATCAATGCGAAGCGCATGTCCTGGTCCAATACGACAATCAACCGCCGGTGGCAACCTGTCCGGGAAGCCAAACCATGACGGTTTGCGACCTGAGCCAGATATGCATCGATGGCTTCAGCTGCGCGGATCCGAACGATAACCTGACGTCCTGTACGGTTATCGGGGGGACGTTGAACGGCAATACCGTCTGCTTTACCCCGGTGGCGGGAGTCAATACGATCACACTGATCGCGACGGATGCCTGCGGCGCAGCCGATACTTGTATCACGACGGTTACGGTCAACGTTATTCCGCCGCCGCAGTTGTCCGATACGGTGCGGACGGTGGCAATGTGCGCGCCGGGTCAAACCTGCGTGGGCTTGCCCCAGGTGACCGGTGGACAGGCGCCGTACGTTTGGGAATACAACGGCCAAACGGTCACGGGCCAGATCTGTTTCAATCTCAACGACGATTCTCTGGTGACGGGCCTTATCAAGGTGACCGATAGTTGCGGACGGACCGATATCGCTACGCTGGTGGTCCACGCCGTGGTTAACACCGCGCCGGTGGTGACAGTCACGGTGACCTCGCCGCAGTTTGTCTGCCAGACCGGCGGACAGGTGTGTGCCAAGCTCACGATTGTCGATCCCGACAACACATTGTCTGGGACAAGCACGATCGGAACGGTGAATTTGTCCGACAGCACGGTCTGCTTTGCGGCCGACACGTCCGGACATTACTGCAATACGGTCATCATCGCCGACAGCTGCAGTCTAAAAGACACGGTGTCATACTGCGTGGATGTCAATCTAAACGATGCGCCGGTCTGTCAACTGCCGGGGGATACGACTTACACGATGTGTGAACCGATTCAGATTTGCCGGCCGGTTTCGGCGACCGATGCCGACGGTAATCTGGTCGGATGCGAAATCGTGTCGGGCCCGGGCACTATTATCAATAACAACTGGTGTTATATGGCCACGGAGTCAGGCTCGGTCGACGTGACGATCAAATGTACGGATCAGTGCGCCGCGGCCTGTGAGGGCAGTTTCACGACTACGTTCAACGTGGATCGCCCGCCGGTGGTAACCTGCCAAGTCGATACATCCTTTGTCATGCCTGTGTTGCAGGAGATATGCCTGATTGGATTCGAATGCTATGACCCGGACGGCGACCTCGTTTCCTGCACGAGCAATCGGGGGCCGATCAACGGCGGCCAAATTTGCTTCCTGCCGGAAGAAGGGTTGAACAACATCATCGTGGAGGCGGAGGATGCCTGCGGGCGGATCGCCTCCTGTACGACCCGGGTTTGGGTGGTGGTCGTCAGGGAGTGCCCGGTAGTTCGTCTGGAAAAGACGGAAGGGACGCTGCAGGGGCATTCTGTCAACCTGGAGCTGACGATCGAAAACGCCGGGCTTTTCCAGGTTGCCGGGTTCGATTTCCTAATCGCCTATGATGCTTCGGCCCTGACCTTCATTCAGGCGGAAAAGGGCGATCTCCTGGCCAATTGCGGTTGGGAATACTTCACCTATCGGTTCGGGCCCAATGGCAACTGCGGAACGGGATGTCCTTCGGGCATGCTGCGTCTGATTGCGCTGGCCGAAACCAACAATGGCGTCAGTCATCCTTCCTGCTACGGGCCGTCGGATTTGGGCGTTCATGGCCTGGCCAACCTGACGTTCTTCGTATCTAACGACCGGACGTTTGAATGCCAG
Source organism: Candidatus Zixiibacteriota bacterium (assembly GCA_028700875.1). Taxonomy (GTDB): domain Bacteria; phylum Zixibacteria; class MSB-5A5; order GN15; family JAAZOE01; genus JAAZOE01. Next base: position 2,180 of record JAQVRW010000083.1, read on the forward strand.
TACGCTCCGGTTTATTTCTACTGGTATAATTGCGGCGACAACGCGGTCTCGAATATCGACGGCGACAGCATGATTATCGACAGCAAGATCTTCGATTTCGAGGGTGGGGTTATCTGGGATGAATTCGACGACAGCAACTATCCGGATGAGGGTCGACCGCCCTTTACGGGAGCGGGCGATAGCTGTCTGGTCGGTTTCAAGGTGACGCCGTACCGATGCCTGGAATTCTGGAACGGTGGCGTGGATATCGTCTGTGCGGATTCGATCGACGCCCGCGGCGATATCAACCTGAACGGGATCGCCAATGAAGTCGCCGATGCCGTCATGTTGACCAATTACTTCATCAACGGTTTGGCGGCATTTTCGGCTCAGGAAGGGTCGATCGCCGCCTCGGATGTCAATGCGGACGGAATCTCGCTCTCGGTGGCCGACCTGGTCTACCTGATTCGGATTATCGTCGGGGACGCCGTTCCGTATGCCAAGCCGTTGCCGAACGCCAGCTTTGCCGTGCAAACGCATACAGTCGATGAAGGTCTGGAGGTTGAATACGAAGCCTCCTCTATGGTCGGCGCGGTGCTGATGACCTTTGCGGTGGACGGCTCCTGTGGGACGCCGATCGCCGGGGCCGGGGCCGCCGGCATGGACGTGGTCAGCAGTCTCAGAGGCAACGAACTGCGCGTCCTGGTATACAACATCGGGACTCAGGGCATAGCGGCCGGAAATAATGTCCTGATGACGATACCGGGCGATGCCGTGACGCTGACCAGCGTGGAAGCGGCGGACTATAACGGCGGGGCCATGGCCACATCGACACGGGCCATCCCGACGGAGTTCGAGTTAGCGCAGAACTACCCGAACCCGTTCAATCCGACGACGGCCATCAAACTCAATCTGGCGACGGCATCGGAATGGACGATCAGCATCTTCAACGTGGCGGGTCAGAAAGTGCGCGAGTACACCGGGCGTTCGGATGCGGGAACGGTCCAAGTGGTTTGGGATGCCGCCGATTTCGACGGCAACCGGGTCGCTTCGGGAATCTATCTCTATAGAGCGACGGCCGGAGGTCTCGGCGCCACCAAGAAGATGGTGCTGATGAAGTAACGGCGTCGCGAAAAGGGAATATGCAAAGGCCCCTCGGATTCGAGGGGCCTTTTTTTTGCAGGCGCAAAGTCGTTTCCAACAACTAACCTTTTTCGGGCGATAAGATCGCAAACACCGATCGTTCATACGAAAGTTGTTTTCCCAGGTACATCCGTAGCGAGGGTTCAGTGTACAGGAACCCGTGCTGCAACACGAGGGAGACGCTCTCGCGGTTGATCTCGGGAACCCCGATGGCCAGGGTCTTGTGGCCCCATGATTTGATGATGGAGGGGAGGATACTACCGGCGATGGCGGGAGAGTCCGCGACCAGGGGGCCGATAGCCATCGAATCGTTGGCCCGAGGTCTCACGAAAGCATACCCGCCCAATGAATTCGCTTGAACGGCAAACAAAAAATCCGCGAACTCGTCGTAGAACCGGGAGAGGATACGACCGCGATTCAATCCTGTTCTTCGATGATCGTAATCGACCAGGGCTTCCATGGTCATGGAGGTCGCGGTAGCGACCGGCGCCGGTGAATCGGTATCGGGCGGCCGCCGGAAGCGCAGGGAAAGATATTTGTCGCGGAAACCAAGTCGGCGATAGAGCGGCAGCGCCGGAATGACGCCGTCCAATTCGATCGTTTCGGCGCCGCGAGCCCGTTGATAGTCGATCGCATGCCGCATCAAAGCCTCGCCGATACGTTGTCCACGATGTCCTTCCTTGACGATCAGGCAACTGAGGAAGGCGTATGCCTGTTGCGACGTCGAACAGACCATCCCGACGCGGTCGTCGTTTTCCCAGGCGATAAAACACCCTCGTGGTTCAAATGCCGTCAGACGCTGAAAATCATGGCGTTGGTGAAACCACTGTTCCCGTTCGGTCATCTCAACGGCGAAGTCGAAGTCGTTTTCGGTCATGATTCTTATTTCGGGCATATCGTCTCCAAAGATGGATGGATTATCAGGTTCTTGATACGGTACGGAATCGGCAAAGTTTCGGATTTCCCGGGACCGGTCGTCAAGACCGGTCCCGATTGAAGACAAACAAGCTCATTTGCAGCAGGGGGCCGGCCCGCCCCGGAAGATATAGGCTATCAGATAGACGGCGTCTCCGATACTAATGGCTTCATCGCAATTGAGATCGCCGGCCGCCATCGGATTCGGAGCCGGACCGCCTTTGGAAATGTAGACGATCAGATACAGGGCATCGCCGATATTAATATTTCCGTCGCCGTTGATATCACCGCAGGTCTGTCCGAAGGCGGGAACCAGATTTATCACATAATGGCAGGCATACTCGCCAGCGCCATGCGGTTTTATCCGCCAATAGAAGGCGGCGGTATCGGTCAGCGCCAGAGGAGAGGAGAGGAGAGGAGAGCGTCAATGAATTCCCGGAGACGACGTCGTCAACGGCCACATTCGCAAAGTCGATGTCCGTCGCCAACTGGAAGTCGTATTCACCCTCGCCGATCCATGCAAACGAGGGCGGATTGACTTCCACGAAGACGCCGGGCATCGGGGCGACGGCCGAAGCGGTCCCGAGGAACAGATTGAAATCGTACCCGGTGGCGTTCATGGGAACATCCTTGGCCAGCCGGAACAGCCGGCCGTCGCGGGTGAACTCGAGAGTAAACGGTTCTCCTGCCGGACGATCCGATTTCGGGCGAACGGTCAGCGTGTACGGTCCCGATTCCACCACTCCCAGGGCGGCATAATCGTCGATCACGCTGTTCTGGTCGAGGTTGCGATGGAAGTAATCGCCGGAGGACATGGTATTGCGAACATGATTGAAGACCTTGCCGCTGGCGGAAACCAATTCCATCGAGGCGTTGTTGCAGGCCGATATGTCAAGGGCGCGTTTTTCGAACCCGGGCGGATTCGACTGGTTAACCAGGGTAAACAACGAATTGGGCGGACCGGGATGTACGATGCCATTGGCGGCCACAAGAAGATCGAGGTCTCCATCCAGGTCGACATCAAAGCAATCGGAAATGACGGGGGTTATCGCCGGGATATCCCAGCGCAGTTCGTTGGTGAATGCGCCGTCACCGTCTCCGAAGAAGATGGCCATATACTTCTTGGCCCCGTTGACATAGCCGATATCCAGATTACCGTCGTTGTTGAAATCGCCGACACAGTTGCCGAAGATCTGGCCTTTGACCGTGTGAACGATTTCCTGAACGAAGGAACCGTCGCCGTTGCCCAGGTAGACGACCATTTGACTATACTGTCCGCCGACCGATGGGGTCGATATACACAAATCGAAAATGTCGTCATTATTGAAGTCGCTTCCCTTATTGGTGATTTCGATGTCGGTAGACCCATATAGTTGGGAATAAAAGTGGGTCAGAGCAAAGGTCCCGTCGCCGTCGCTCAAATAGATATTGATCCCTTCGACAGTCCCCACGGCGAGGTCGTCGAATCCGTCATCGTTGAAATCCGCGCTGTTGATGGATAAAGCGGAATCATCGGTGGCGATGAACGTCGCCGACGTAAATCCCGCCTGGCCGTTGCCGGCGAAGATATGGATGCCATCAAACCAGACCGCGGCCATGTCAAGGTAATTATCGCCGGTGAACTCTCCGGCGGCCGTGCCCCGGACTGGGGAGCCGTCATTGGATTCGCCCGTCACGATGAATGAGTTGTCGCCGTTTCCGGCCATGACCATGATCCGGCTGTCGGTATAAAACGACCTGGCGACCACGTCAAGATAAGCATCCTCATTGAAGTACCCAGGCAGCGGAGCCTGTTTGGGGCGTCCATCCTGAAGCAGATAGGTCCGATCCAAATACCCCTGGCCTCCATTCTCATAAAGCTCGGCAGTAGTTCCGTCGTTGGCCCCGGTGCTACCGACAAAGACTTCCTCCTCCGGATCACCGTCGAAATTGCCGTGAAGCATGCCCACCGCTTCTCCGCTGCCCGGCGTGGCCAGGGTATTAAACGTGATGAGATAAGGGGAGTCCGATACTACCTGGATAACGACCGATCCCGTCGCACAAACACCCGCCGAATCGCAGGCCTCGAATGTCACCTGCCAAATCCCGATATCCTCTGCCGACGGCGTCCATTCGAATTGTCCGGGGTTTCCGGCGCCAAAGATCGGTTCACTCTGCGGAACCACGGAATCGTCGTCGTAATCGACCATCGTTTCCAGTTCCAGAGTGGTTGGCAAGCCTTCGGGGGATTCGGCCGACACCGGAAGGCTGACGTCGTCGCCAGCCACCATCCGTATCGGCGACGCGGGGAGAGCCAACTCCGGAGGCAGGGCCTGTTCGACAATAGTCACCTGATAGGCCTCAAATAGAGGAGTGAATGAGGGGCATGACGGGATGGCGTAACCCAGGGAAAATGGGCATCCCGGAGGCAAGTATACACTATCCATCTTCATTACACCGGGGGTGAGACCCGTAAAATAGACCTCCATGACGGCCGTATTTCCGGGGGCGAGATTGTTCCCGAGGCCCGGTTCGGCCGCCAGCAAGAGTGAATCGGGCGATACGCCGTCGTTGTCCCGGGCGGTCGCAAACCGCCAACTGAGCACCGCCGGATCGGCCATGCGATTGACATACACGATGGAATCGTATCTCGCGAATCCATTGTTGATGTCGATTGAGGTGGTAAGAAAACCGAGGCAATATCCGAACAGCGACTCATCGTTTACTATGGTCATAGTCAACGGCCGGGACTGGCCTACGACCAGCGGTCCGCCTTCGATCCTTACCGTGTCCGGCAGCCCGGGATCCGGATCGGACCACGCGACGCCCCCCATCGCCAGCACGATTATCGTCGTGGTTATGATACACAACGCTTTCATGACACCCTCCCGAGGTTAAAGCCGAGCCAGCAACGAGGATTTCCTCGGCAACGGCTCTTAATAACTATTCGAGGATTATCCTGACCGGGATAATCACCCTTTCGACACGTCGCCTTGACTGCTGCGCTGGATGTCCGTCGTAGTGTGAATACCCGAGTTCGGGCGTTTTGAGGGGTGCATAGTTATGCACGCGGAAAACATAAAAATGTTCACTCCCCATCTTAAATAGATCCCGCGGGCGGATTTATACAATCGGAATTTGCGGCGCGCCGGGCCGGGCCAAATGAAAAAGGCGGCCGAGAGGCCGCCTTTTTCGCGAACTTGACTGGTCGGAAATGCCGTTATTTCCGGAAGCGCCGCGCTGCCAGGCCGACCAAACCGAGACCAACGAGGATCAATGTCCCTGGTTCGGGAATGGGGTTCTCCGGAACGAGATCGGAGAAGAAATTTAATTGGAAGCCGGATTGAACGACGCATCTTTCGGCAAAGAAGATGTCGATGTCGTGGTAGCCTTCAGTCAGGTTAACCGTGTAACTGTCCCAGGTCATTCCATGGACGCCGCCCAGGTCGAGAACGAGTTGATTGTCGATGAATAACCATGAATCATCATCGCTGCCCATCGTATACGTGTATGCCTTGTCGGCGTCGACGTAGAAGTTGCCTTCCCAACGGACCGCAAAATCCTGGGGATCGCCCGGTAAACCGGTATTGACCGGGAACCAGCTCGAGGCGAAATTGCCCTGCAAATCAGCGTCGGAATCGACCCGGCTGAAGACCTCGTAACTCGCATCCCACCAATCCCATTGCAGAACACGGCTAGTCCCATAAGCGGACAACGTTGGCATATCACCAACCAGAGTGTTTTCCACATATCCGGGATCAAAGCCCGTAATCCACCGTTCCATATCCGGGTGGGTATTTGGGAGATTATAGTAAGTTCCCAAAAGTCCAGCGTTTGCCCCAGTTGCCAGAAGCAACATTGCAGCAATTGCGACCAGAACCCTTACCTTCATTATCCACCTCCTAAATAGAATTATAGCTCAACGAAATATTAATCAGCAACTGCCGTGCCTGCCCTGGTTTGTCTTTGTATCGCATTGTCAATCATGCGATTAGGCAATTATATCAATCTCGATTTGATCTCGTAATAGGACAATATGTGTCTTGAAAATCGACAGCATGCCGCTGAAAAGAATCGCCAGCATATCATAACCCCTTAATCGGCCGTCAATTATCGGTAATCGCGGACTACTGTAGTGTCATTGGACAATCCATTGCTCGGATGCGATTGACCGGAGCAGTCATTGTGTGGGGCGCAATGAAAAAGGGCGGCCGATCCGGCCGCCCTCGGGATGTTATGCCAACCAACTGTCCTAAGGACAACAGGGGGCCGGACCGCTCCTGAAGATATAGGAGATTAAGTAAACCGCGTCGGCGATATTAACCGAGCCGTCGCAGTTGGCATTGGCCGCCTCCAACGGTACGGGAGTCGGGCCGCTCCTGAAAATATAGCTAATGATGAAGACAGCATCGGCCACATTGACATGACCGTCACCATTGGCGTCGCCGCACTCGTACGGGCGAATGATGGTGAATTGGAATGGCTTTTCAGCCACGCTTCCGGTCGCGTCTGCGGCCCTGGCCGTGAATGTCTTGGTGACCGGTTCGGTGGCCGTCCCGGAAATGGCGCCGGTTGACGACAAGGTCAACCCCGTTCCGGCAAGGGAATTATCCCAATCCGACCAAACGATCGTCCCAGTGCCGCCGGTGGCCGTCAGTTGGACGTTATAAGCCACGCCCACCGAGCACACAGGAAGCGTTTCCGTCGCTATCATCACCGAAGGATTGATCGCGAAATTGAACGGACGCTCGGAAGTTGCGCTCACCTGGTCGGTGATCATGGCCGTAAAACTGACCGTCCCGACACTCGTCGGCGTACCGGAAACCAAACCTGCCGACGATAGCGTCAATCCCGATCCGGCCAATCCTAGGTTCTTGTCCGTCCAGGCTACCCCGCCGGTACCGCCGATAGAGGCCAACTGAACCGAGTATGGCCGGTCCACCGTCCAGCCGGGCATCGAAAGCGTGGTGATTGACACGGCCGCGTTAATGACGAAATTGAACAAATGCTCGGAAGTGGCGCCAACCTGGTCGGTTACCAGGGCCGTGAACTGACGCGAACCGGCCCCGGTCGGCGTGCCGGAAAGCAATCCTGTCGATGATAACGACAAACCCGAACCGGCCAGATCACCGTCCATATCGGTCCATGACTTGACGCCTGTCCCGCCGACGGTGGCTAATTGCGTCGAGTAAGGATAGCCGGCTGTCCAATCCGGAACCGATGACGTGGTGATCGAAATGGCGTCATTGACGGTCAGCGTGAACAGCTGATCATCATTTTGGCTCTCAGCATCCGTAACCTGCGCGGTGAACGAAATCGAGCCGGCCGAGGCGACCGTCCCGGAAAGAAGGCCGGTTGACGACAGAGTCAGACCTGTCCCGGAAAGATCACCGTACTCATCCGCCCAAGTAAGGGTTCCCGAGCCGCCGGAGGCGGTCAGAGTTTGGCTGAACGGATGCCCGGCTGTCCATGTCGGCAGCGAATCGGTGGCGATGCTCAGAGGCATGGAGCCGCAATTGTAGACGACGATATTGACGTCGTCGATGGCGGCCTCGACCACCGAAGCGGCGTTGAGGTCCGAAGCCTCAAAACGAAGCCTCATCTGGCTGGTGGGCTCAATGAAATCTCCGGTCCAAAACGTCTTTTCGTACCAGTTGCCGGAAGCCTGTTCGGTCGGCCCGACCATTTCAACCAGAGTCCAGGAAGCGCCGTTGTTGTTGGAAATGTACACGCGCATGGTATCGGTGTTCGGGTTGGCTCCGTAGTCGTTGGAATACCAGCGGGCGTAATGGATCAAAGCGTCGCCTGCCGAAAGATCGAAAAGCGGCGAGGCCAAATTGGTAGTCCCGTCATCAATATCGGAATCTCCCGAGGCGTTTCCCGTCAGGTAGCAATACCCGGAACCGTCAAAATCATCCGCAGGATCTCCCCGGTCACCGGCCCCGGCGGGAATACCGCGTTGCCATGTCCCGGCGGAGGCGTCACCGGAAACAG
>JAQVRW010000464.1 GCA_028700875.1 Candidatus Zixiibacteriota bacterium
GTTCGAATTCGCCAAGAAGACCGGTCGCAAATCGGTCGCCGTGGTGGAGAAACCGAACGTTATCCGCGAGACTTCGGGCCTGATGGTTCGCACCGCCCGCGAGGTGGCCAAGAACTACCCCGACATCCAGCTCTGGGAAACCAATATCGACGCCATGTGCATGTGGCTGGTCAAGAACCCCACCGACTATTCGGTTTTGGTGACCACCAACCTGTTCGGCGATATCATCTCCGACCTGGCGGCGCAATTGGTCGGCGGGCTGGGTTTCGCCTCCTCCGGTAACATCGGCGACAACTACGCCGTCTTCGAACCGACTCACGGTTCCGCGCCCAAGTATGCCGGGCAGAACAAGGTCAATCCGATCGCGACTTTCCTGTCGGTCGTCCTGATGCTGAACTGGTTGGGCGAAACGTCCATGGGAGCCCGGCTGGAAAACTCCATCGCCGCGGTGATTAAAGAGGGAAAGGTGCGCACCTACGACATGGGTGGCAAGAGCACGACCCTCGACGTCGCCAACGCCGTCGCATCCAAACTGTAATTATTTATTCCATAGCCATAAAAAAGCCCGGCATCATGCCGGGCTTTTCGTTCTTGGCGGATCTTCGTGTCGGATCATGTCCGACTTTCGCATTATTCCAGTAGCTTCATAAAACCGTTCTCATTCAGGACAGCCACTCCCAAACGCGTCGCATCGTCCAACTTGCTGCCGGGAGACTCGCCGCACAGAAGATAATCGGTCTTCTTCGACACCGACGACGCCACCTTGCCGCCGCCGGTTTCGATCAATTTCTTGAAATGGTCGCGCGGCTTGGAAAGCGTCCCGGTGATGACGAATGTCTTCCCGGCGATGGCGGCGACTTCGCGGCGGTCGCTTTCAAACGGCGTGAATCGCACCCCGTCTTCTTTCATTCGCGCGATCATCCTGCGATTCTGCGGGTCGGCGAAAAAGGCGGTGACCGACTCGGCCAGAATCGGTCCGATGCCGCCGACATTATCCAAATCGGTTTGCGTCACCTGCATCAATCGGTCGATAGTCCCGAATCGTTCCGCCAAAAGCGCCGCAGCGGTTTCGCCGATGCCGGGAATTCCCAGGGCATAGATGACATTGGCCAACGGGCGACTTTTGGAACGCTCGATGGCTTCGAGGAGATTCTGCGCCCGTTTGTCGGCCATTAATTCCAGAGGCAGCAGATCATCCTTGGTCAGAAAATAGATGTCGGCGGGGGATTCGAGCAGACTGTGTTCTACCAATTGTAGCGCCAGCTTTTCGCCCAAACCCTCGATATCCATACCTCCCTTGCCGGCGAAATGAAATATCCGCTCGACAACCTGTGTCGGACAGGATAGGTTGAAACAGCGATAGGCCGCCTCACCCTGAAGACGACTTATCGATTTGCCGCAGGAAGGACATGATTTCGGAAAAGTCACGGCCTTCTCATTGCCGGTGCGTTTCTCCAATACGACACTGACAACCTCGGGGATGACGTCCCCCGCGCGACGGATGATGACCGTGTCGCCGATGCGGAGGTCTTTGGCGATCAGTTCATCCTCGTTATGCAGCGAAGCCGCCTTAACCTCGACCCCGGCCACCCGCACCGGCCGTAGCGCAGCCACCGGCGTGATAACCCCCGTGCGGCCGACCGAAAAGATGACATCCTCCAACACCGTCTCGGCGGTTTCGGCGGCGAATTTCCAGGCGATTGCCCAGCGGGGCGCGCGGCTGACCTGCCCCAGGCGAATCTGGTCGCGGAATGAATTGACCTTGATCACCGTGCCGTCGATTTCATAATCGAGCTTTGGCCGAATGTCCGCCAATCCGTCAAACAATTTCTCCACTTCAACGGCCCCGCGCGCGGGGCGCAGATGCTCATTCACCAGGAATCGTTCCGCCTTCAAGAATTTCATGGCCGCCAGATGCGTCTCCAATCCCTCCAATTCCTGATCGGATATCCCATAGGCATAAAAAACCAGAGGACGCGATACCGTAATGCGGCTGTCGAGTTGACGGACCGATCCGGCTGCCGCATTGCGCGGGTTGGCGAATGGCTCCCACCCCATCTCCTGCTGTTGATCGTTCAATCGTTGGAAATCGGACTTGCGCAGGATTACTTCCCCTCGGACTTCCAGCAGAGGATACTTTTTGGCCGCGTTATCCGACAACTTAAGCGGAATCGACCGCACCGTTTTCAGATTGGGAGTGATATTTTCTCCGACTGATCCATCGCCCCGTGTTGACCCGACCGTCAGAATTCCATTCTCATAGACCAGCTCGACCGCGAGGCCATCAAGTTTCGGTTCGAACGCGTACTCAACGTCGGCGTCGGTCGGAAGCCCCAATCCTTCTTTGACCCGTCGGTCGAAATCGGCGAACTCCTCGGCGGTCGTGACTTTTTGCAACGATAACATCTGCACCCGATGCCGGGCAGGTTCGAATTTTTCCGACGGCGGCGCCCCGACCCTCTGCGACGGCGAATCAGGGGTGACCAGAGCGGGATATTCTTTCTCGATTTCTATCAGCCGGTCAAACAG
>JAQVRW010000084.1 GCA_028700875.1 Candidatus Zixiibacteriota bacterium
AGGACGGTTGATCATGGGGGATGACTGGGATAAGGCAAAGATTATCGATACAGAAACCGATTGAGAGGTAGCCATGAAGAAATTCGCCTTGGTAGCGTTTATGCTTCTGTGCGGGGCGGCAGCCGTCTCCGCCGGACAAATTACCTTCGCCGAAAATCCGGCGCAGGCGTTCCAGACGGCGTTGGAGAAGAACCAACCGGTATTGATCACGTTTTACGCCGATTGGTGAAGTTGGTGCAAAAAGCTCGATACCGTGACGTATCGAAATGACAGCGTTGTGGCCCTGGCCAACGAGATCGTGTTTGTAAGAGTGAATGCCGAGAAAGACACAGCGATGGCGCACAAGTACGGCGTGGCCGGATTTCCGACCATCGTGCTGACCAAATCCGACGGTTCGGAGATAGACCGTATCTATGGGTATGCCGCCGGTCCGGAATTCGCAAAGACCGTCCGGGACTTCCAGGCCGACCGCAATACGTTAGGTGATTATCTCCGCCGGGAGGATACGGCGGCATCGCCGGCCCTGTATGCCTTGATCGCCGACAAGTATGTCGGCCGTAAGAAATTCGCCGAGGCCGAGACCTACTTCAACAAGATCTTGACGATGGATCCCAAGAACGAAATGGGATACTCCGACAGCGCCCTGTATTCGCTGGCCGACATGAAGACCCGGGCCAAGGAATACGACACCGCCAAGGCCGTGTACATGAGATTGATGGATACGTATCCGCAATCGTCGTTGGCCGATGACGCCATGTTCGGCATGGCCGCCGTCAGCCGCCGTGCGGAGAAATATGACGATGCCATTCATGACTTCAAGATGTTTATGACCATGTTCCCGCAATCGGAACTGGTCCCCGATGCCGCCGCCTATATCGCCATTTGCACGGAAAAGAAGGGGGATACGGCCGCGGCTTTGCAGATGTTCGAGCAGTATCTGATCGATTATCCGACATCCTCCGATACGACTTGGGCAAAAAAACAGATTGAGCGGATAAAGAATCCTCCCGCCAACGAGAAAGGGAAGTAGCATCGATGTCCGAGGATATCTTGATTTACGAAAAATCGCGGCCCGGCCGCACCGGCTTTTCTTTGACGGCGACCTCCGCGGGAGATGATGCCGTGGACCGCCTTATTCCGGCGTCATTTCGGCGTCGGGAACCGGCGGCGTTGCCGGAGATTTCCGAACCGGAGCTGGTCCGCCACTATGTTAACCTGTCCACCAAAAACCACCATATCGACAAAGGGTTCTATCCGCTTGGTTCCTGCACGATGAAATACAACCCCAAGGTCAATGAGGTGGCAGCCACGCTGCCCGGATTCGCCCAGCTTCATCCGCTACAGCCCGATGAAGATTGCCAGGGGGCGCTGGAACTGATGTACCGTTTGGCCGGAATGCTGACCGATATAACCGGCTTCGCCCGCGCGACGCTTCAACCGGTGGCCGGGGCGCATGGTGAGTTGACCGGATTGCTGGTGATGCGGGCGGCGATGATCAAGCGGGGCAACGTCCGCAAGAAGATCATCATTCCCGATTCCGCCCATGGCACCAACCCGGCATCGGTGGTGATCGCCGGGTACGAGGTGGTGCAGGTGAAATCCACTGACCGGGGGACGCTGGCGGCGTCCGACGTGGCGGTCGTCATGGACGAGGAAACCGCGGGAATCATGATCACCAATCCCAATACCCTGGGATTGTTCGAGTCCGAAATCGTTCAGATCGCTAAGGTGGTGCACGCCAAGGGCGGCTTGCTCTATATGGACGGCGCCAACCTCAACGCCCTGCTGGGGCAGGCCAAGCCGGCGGAGATGGGGTACGACGTGCTCCATTTCAACCTGCACAAGACCTTCTCCACCCCGCATGGCGGCGGCGGGCCGGGAGCGGGCGGCATCGCGGTGACCGCAGATCTGACGCCGTTTCTTCCCAGCCCGACCGTGGAAAAAGATGGCGACCGGTACAATTTGAATTATGATCGTCCCGACAGCATCGGGCGGGTGCACAATTTCCACGGCAACTTCGCCAACATGGTGCGGGGATACGCCTATATCCGGCAGATGGGCGCCGGCGGTTTGAAAGAGGTTTCGGAAAACGCGGTCCTAAACGCCAACTATTTGATGAACCTGTTGAAAGACCGGTACGAACTTCCGCATGACACGACCTGTCAGCATGAATTTGTCCTGTCGGCCGCTCGTCAGAAGAAACGCGGCGCGCGTGCATCGGATATCGCCAAGCGTCTGTTGGATTATGGATTCCATGCGCCGACCATCTATTTCCCGCTGATCGTCAGCGAGGCCATGATGATCGAACCCACGGAAACGGAGTCCAAGGAAACGCTGGACCATTTCGCCGAGGCGATGAACGCCATCGATAAGGAAATCGACGACAACCTGGAACTGGTCACGTCTGCGCCGCGCAACACGCCGGTGCGGCGGCTGGATGAGGTCCGGGCGAGCAAAACGCTCGATATCAAATATGTTGGGTGACGATAACCATTCCTGATAGCCGATGCCGCCTCCGCGCGGCATCGGTTTTTCATTGCCATGATCAGATGCGAACAGGTGACATTCGGGTATGGAGGCGGGACCGCCTTGCCCGTGTTGAAAGACTTTTCTCTGACTATCCCCACCGGCGAGGAACTGGTCGTCATTGGCGGCAATGGCTCGGGCAAAACTACCCTGGGGCTGTTGTTGTGCGGTATTCTCACGCCGACATCAGGACGCATTATCGTCGAACCGGCCTCTCAACGACGAAACGGCGACGAAAGCGGCATCGGCTTCCTCTTTCAGGACCCGGACAATGGTTTGGTGGCCACTACCGTGGAACGGGAGGTGGCTTTCTCCCTGGAAAATCGCAACCTGCCGACCGAGACGATCCAGCGGGAGGTGGCCGAAACCCTCGACCGCTTCCGCCTGACCCGTTTCCGGGAGCGATTAGTCTGGACCCTATCGGGAGGGGAAAAGCAACGATTGTCGCTAGCGGCGCTGTTTGCGGCCGGGTCGAATATCCTCTTTTTGGATGAACCGGAATCATACCTCGATTACGACAGCGCCCGTCAACTGGAACAGACTCTGAAGGAACTCAGATCGGCCAATCCCGACTTCACTATCATCCGGGTGACCCAGTATCCCAGGGTCGCGGAGCGATATCATCGGATGGTAATTCTTGGAGAAGGCGCTATCATCGGCGATGATTCTCCGGAGGCGCTTTTCTCGAATCAGATAGTTATGGCCCGGAGCCGTCTGCGGCCGCCGCTGAAATATTTCCAACCCCGATCATCATTGCCGACGCCTGCCATTATTGAAGACAAGCAACGGGAACCATTGGTGGAAATCACCGATCTGGCTTTCACCTATGACTCGAACCTGCCAGGATTACTCTTTGATAATCTTTCACTTACGATCCGTCGTGGTGAAGTGCTGGCTTTGGTCGGCGCATCCGGCAGCGGCAAGTCAACCCTGGCCCAGTTAATATGCGGGTTGTACCAACCGGTCTCCGGGGTCATTCATTTTACTTCTCCCGAAACCAGGGCCGTCATGACCTTCCAGCAACCGGAGCGGCAATTCTTCCTCGATACCGCCTTCGCCGAGGTGGCCTATGGAATTCGTAAGCGCGGCCTCGACGCCGATCGGCTTTCTGCCGCCGTGCAGTCAAGTATGGAGATGGCCGGTCTCGATTTCGACCTGTTCTGCCATCGCGATCCCCATAGCCTCTCGGGCGGGGAGGCGCGCCGCCTGGCTTTTGCCGTTATCGTCGCCCTTCAGGCCGAATTGATCATCTTCGATGAACCGACGTGCGCCCTCGACGAATTCGGCGTCCGCAGTTTCAAGCGTATGACGGATCGGCTCCGTCAGGAGGCGAAAACCGTCGTCATTATCACCCATAACAGCGACATTATCGGCGAACTGGCCGACCGGATCGCGGTACTGGCGGACGGGGCCATCAAAGCGGTCATGGACCCGCTGACGTTCTTTACGTCTCCCGAATCCGAGAAGCTGCTGCCGACGCCGGAAGTAATCCGCTATCAGCGTGAGAGATTCGGAAGAGTCGCGACGACCAGACCGGCGGATATTTTTTCGCTGGACGAATTTAGTGCTTGACACCCCGTGCCGGGGGAGTATCTTGGCGTCAGCCTTTTAAACTGGTCCGGAGAGGCCGTAAAGGAGTGTATGGTGCCACAGAAATCAATCACAGGTCTAATCGGGACATGTCCTCCCGATATTTTTTTATCCGAGGTTCATCTTGACTAAGAATGACGCTATCCAATTCATGGACAAGCAAGCGATTGACCGCGCTATTACCCGTATCGCCCACGAAATTCTGGAGCGCAACGGCGGAGCGGAATCGCTGGTGATCGTCGGCATTTTGACCCGCGGGGCCGATCTGGCGGCGCGGCTGGCCCAGGCTATCAACGGTATCGAGAACGTAGTCGTCCCGGTGGGGCTGATGGATATCAATTTATACCGCGACGACGTCAATTATAATCCCGACCTGCCGGAGGTGCGCCAGACGCAGATATTGTTCGATATCGACGGCAAGAATCTGATTCTGGTCGATGACGTTCTCTATACCGGACGGACGATCCGGGCGGCGCTGTCACAGTTGATCGATTTCGGACGGCCGCGGACGATTCAACTGGCGGTCCTCGTCGATCGCGGACATCGTCAACTGCCGATTCGGGCCGATTATGTCGGCAAAAATATTCCGACCAGCTTCGATGACGACGTTCAGGTTCATTTTGCCGAACGGGACGGAAGCGATGAAGTGCTGTTGTCTTTGGCGGTGCTGAAATAACCGCCATTAGGAAAACGTTGATACGGAGAATATACCATGGGTTTGTCAACCCGACACCTGTTACAGCTCGAAGGAGCGCCCAGGGAAGATCTGAATCTTATCCTGGATACCGCCGAAAGTTTCCGGGAGATTTTGGACCGGCCGATCAAAAAGGTCCCGCCGTTGCGGGGCAAAACGGTCGTCAACCTCTTCTATGAGCCGTCCACCCGAACCAGGATCTCGTTTGAACTGGCCGAGAAGCGACTGTCGGCCGACACCATCAGCTTTTCGGCGGCGACGTCATCGGTCAAGAAGGGGGAGACCCTCAAGGACACCGTCCGAAATATCGAGGCGATGCGGATCGACATGGTGGTCGTGCGCCACGGCTCCGCCGGCGTGCCCTACTACCTGACGCAGTGTCTGGACGCCAACATCGTCAATGCCGGGGACGGCACCCATGAACACCCCACTCAGGGACTTTTGGATATTTTCACCATCCGCCGGAAATACAAAAAAATCGCCGGCCTGCGGGTCCTGCTCGTCGGCGATATCAAGCATTCCCGGGTGGCCCGCTCCAATATCTGGGGATTAAAAACGCTCGGCGCCTCGGTCGCCGTCTGCGGTCCCACGACCCTTCTGCCGTATGAAGTCGAACGGTTCGGCGTCGACGTATACACCGATATCGAAAAGGCCATGGAGGGTGTTGATGTGGTCAACATCCTGCGCATCCAGTTGGAGCGGCAGCAGGCCGGGTTGTTCCCCTCCCAGAGGGAATACACGAATCTCTTCGGCATCAGTTCGGAACGGCTGGCGCGGCTGAATCCCAATTATACGATCATGCATCCGGGGCCGATGAACCGCGGGGTGGAAATTACCAACGAAGTCGCCGACGGGCCCTCGTCGGTGATTCTGGAACAGGTGACCAACGGTCAGGCGGTCCGGATGGCCGTGTTGTTTCTTTTGGGCGGAGCCGATAAACGCGAAACCGAGTTGGCCAAAACCGAGTAGAAAAGGGTAAAGGATGATATGGAATTCGATCTGCTGATTATCAATGGGCAC
This sequence comes from Candidatus Zixiibacteriota bacterium, assembly GCA_028700875.1. Classification (GTDB taxonomy): domain Bacteria; phylum Zixibacteria; class MSB-5A5; order GN15; family JAAZOE01; genus JAAZOE01. The sequence continues at coordinate 5,831 of JAQVRW010000084.1, forward strand.
CTGATAGACCCCGGTTTTGGATTTTCCAAGAAAGCCGACATCGGCATCGCCGGAGGGAAAATCGCCCGCATATTCGAAGAAGGGCAGCTTAATAAAGACGAAATCAAGAAATATCTTGGGGACCGGGTCATCGACGCCGCCGGCGCGGTCGTCGCCACCGGATTTTTGGACCTCCACGTGCACTTCCGGGAGCCGGGCCGCGAGGATAAAGAAACGATCATGACCGGCTCGCGCGCCGCCGCGGCCGGTGGGTTCACCTCCGTTTGCTGCATGCCCAACACGCAACCGGCCATCGATAATCAGGAGACGGCCAAGTTCGTCACGTCGTTGGCCGAGAAGGGTTACTGCCGCGTCTATTGCATCGGCGCGATCACCAAGAACCGGGCGGGACAGGAACTGTCGGAAATCGGCGATCTGGTCAAGGCGGGGGTGGTGGCGATCTCCGATGACGGCGACTATGTGCAGAACCCGGAAGTGATGCGGCGGGCGTTGGAATACGCCCGGATGTTCGATATTCCCGTCATTTCACATGCCGAGGATATTTTTCTGGCCGCCGGGGGGCTGATGAATGAATCATTTCAGTCGACCCGGCTGGGGATGACCGGCCGTCCGGCGGTGGCCGAGGAAATCGCCATCATTCGCGACATCAAGTTGGCCGGTCTGACCGGAAGCCGGCTTCATATTGCCCATGTTTCCACGGCCGGCGGAGTGGAGGCAATTCGCCGGGGCAAGGCCGAGGGTGTCAGAGTGACCGCGGAAGCCACGCCTCATCATTTTACGCTGACGGATGATCTTATCGCGGCCCGTTTCGATACCAATCTGCGGGTCAATCCCCCGTTACGGACCGAAGCCGATCGCCAGGCGGTCATCGCCGGCCTGGTCGACGGCACCATCGATTGTATCGCGACCGATCATGCTCCGCATACGGACGAGGAAAAAGACGTAGAATTCGATCAGGCGCCGCCGGGGATGATAGGTTTGGAAACCTGCCTGGGACTGGCCATCACCGAACTGGTCGACAAAGGATATCTGACCCTGTTGGATGTCATTCGGAAGTTGAGCACCAATCCGGCCGCGATCGTCGGCCTGCCCTGCAATGGGCTGAGCGTCGGCGAGACCGCCGATCTGGTTATTTTCGATCCGGAGGCCGAATGGACGGTGCGACGGGAAGGGTTCTTCTCCAAATCCAAGAATTCCCCCTTTATCGGCCGGAAATTGAAGGGGAAAGTCCTGGCGACCATCATGAACGGCCGGGTGACGCATCGGGCTGAGGTGTGAACGCGAAGAAGATTTTGCGGCGGATAGCCGGTGAAAGCGAGGAATAGTATGCACAAGTCCCGGATGTTTCGATTCTTGACCTTTACCACGTCGCTGCCCCTGCCATTATTGGGCATCATGGTCATCTTCGGCGTCATGGGTCGTCTGTTCAAGGTCGGGTGGCTGGAATCGGCTCCCGATGTCCTATTGATTCCGACTCTGTTGGCCTATTATCTCGCGCTGATCATCGGGGCGGTGTATGGATATATCAAGAAGGAAGATTCCGTTTACCTTATGGCCGGAATCGGCATCGGCGTTTGGATCGTAGGGCTCTTACTTGACGTCATTTTATCCCTTCCCCGGGAAATCATGCTCGGCATCAACGTGGTTATCATGGGGGCGGTTCTGGTATTGTTTTTTCTGCAATATCGGGCCACGAAGAAATGGGATGACCGGCTGTCATTGGCGCATAAATGATTTTTAGACGGTCCCGATACCGGGACGGGCGGTCCGCATCACCCGGCCGCCATCGACCCCGGCGGAAGGCCGGACAATGTTCTTGACCCCGATGCCGCCCAAGGATAAATTATGCATCTATCACATATGAGTTCTCGATAATGGCTGAATCGACCGACAAATTTTCTCTCTCTGTTCCCCTGAAATGGGAATTGCTTGTCTTTGTGCTGATCTTCGGATCGATACTGTTCCTTCGGTTCAATCATCTGGCGGCCGATCCACCCAACAAAATTTCATTCTCGCAGGATATCGAAACCGATCCTCCGCAATACACCATGTTTGCCCGTAGCGCGGTCCAGGCCGGCGAGTGGAACCCGTACCAGGACCACCGGTACGTCACTTACCAATACTCGCTGGTGTCGGCGACCTCGCGGGTGGTGTATGGTGTCCTGGGCGTCGGGACCTACCAGGCCAATCTGGTCGGTCTGCTCCTGACGATGGCGTCGATTCTCCTGTTCTACTTCGTGGTTCGCAAGGGAATGGGAAACGGGACAGCCTTGCTGGCGTTGCTGTTCGTCGGGATAAACTTCCTGGGGATATTCTTCGGGCGAAGGCCGTTTTTGGAAACCGGGATGAATCTGCTGTTCATACTCGGGCTGTTTTTCCTGACCTACTGGGACAAACGCGCCGTCGGCCACCTCTTGTTCGGAATTTGCTTTGCCTCGGCCGTGGTGTTCGGCAAGATCATCGCGCTGGGTTTCCTGGGCATGCCGGTCGCCTATTATCTCTATCGCCGCTTCTATCTTGATGACCGCACGGCTTGGGTGCACGCCGTCTGGGGGGCTAGCGGGTTTGTCGCGCTCACCGCAGTCTGGTATTTCGTGGTGTTCCGCCCCAACGCCGCGATGCTGACCGGGTATGTTTCGGAACAAGCCTTCGGTTTGTACGGTGCTCCCGAGGGTCTTAAGTCGATTTCGAAGTTCGTTTGGAAGTTTCTCAGCTTCGGCAAGGATTCGGAGTTCTTCGACCGGATGCCATCGGAAGGCTTGACCACGATCGTCGTGTATATAATCCTGGCCGGACAATTGTTCGTGGCCGGAGCCCGCGATGCGGCCAAGGAAACGCCCCGGCTGGTGCTCATCATGCTGGCGGCCTGGCTGGCCAGTACCTATCTGGCCCAGATGCCCTGGAATTATCAACCGGTCAGGTACGAAACGGCCATGATATTCCCCCTGGGGGCGATGGCGGCGGCCGGTATCACCTACGTCTTGCGATGCAAAGAGGGGGTCGGTCTGTTCAGGACATCGATACCGTTCATTATAACTCTTTTCATCCTGGTCCTGTTGGCCGCCTATCAATTGGCCGCCGCCGTAGCGGTCAACCTCGGTATAGATTTTACGTTCAGGGAGTATTTCCTTTATGTCGCCGTGCCGGTGCTGGCGGTGGTGGCCGGGTACTTCCTGCTCTCGCGGAAGAAGCAGTCGGAGACGGTGCCTCTGCCGGCCGCGGTGCGATATGCCCTGGCCGCGCTGGTGGTTCTGGTAGCGCTGGGGTATCATGGGAGAAATTACCTGGCCTGGGCCGACACCCCTCTGTATACCACCCGTCAGGCTTCACGCGATCTGGGGTTGATCCTGTCCCCCGGCGCGGTCATCTCCGGGCCGTATGCCCCGGCGCTGGCGCTGGAAAATGACCTCGGCTGCATCATTAACATCTTCGGTACCACCCGTCCCGATTCACTCATGTTCCGCCGGTATCCTATCACCCATCTGGTCGTGGAACATTCCAACGAAGAAGTCGCCCGGCAACTGTATCCGCAGATCATGGACAAAGCCCAATTGGTGTGCCATTATTATGTCAACTGCCGCAAGGTCTCGATCTACCGTATCGCCCGATCGACCGGCAACCCTCGGGCGGCGGAGTATCTCTATTCCAATTTCGAGACGGCCAACCGGTTTTATAATCGAAATGTGGTCGATTCGGGCGACGTCTACCTGCGGCGGTTTATCAAGCTTAACCCGGAGAATATCACGGGCAATCTGTTCGCGGGCTTCTTCGCCCTCTCGCGGGGACATACCGACAGCGCGGTCGAGTTATTCACCCGGGCGATGGCCTTTTCGTCGACCGATTTTAATCTTCATTACCTGTTGGGAAGGGCCTATATTGCCAGGGCCGACAGCACCGGCGACGATGCGTTGCGATTCGCCGGGCAGCACGAGATCGATATGGCCACGCAATACGATTTAGGATATCACGATTTTGACGACTACATTAGTGACTATGTAAAGGATTCGACGAATGGAAGCATCGTCCCCCAAGAGTGACCCGCGCGTCTCGGTCGTCATCCCGGCCTACAACGAGGAGGGAAACGTCGAGGAACTGGTCCGCCGGTTTGCGGCCATGAAGACGACGGCGACGTTTACCTTCGAGGTGGTGATGGTGGACGATGGTTCCACCGACCGAACCGGGTCTTTGCTGGCGTCGTTGCGTTCCCGGTACGACTTCCTGCGGGTCCTGACCCATAGCCACAACCGCGGTCTGACCGAGGCGCTTCAGACCGGCTTCGCGAAAGCCCATGGGGAAATCTTCGTCTTCTACCCCGCCGACCTGC
>JAQVRW010000465.1 GCA_028700875.1 Candidatus Zixiibacteriota bacterium
GGCCAGAACATGTCCGGGCCAACGCGATAGCCTCGGAAGTCGAACTGACATCGGACACCATCGAGGCCATCGAATTGATTTTGGAATAGACTCTTGGGTTCACAATAAACCGATATGGAGGAGCCATATGTTTTTTAATGCGGAGCATTTTACGACCGTCTGGAAGCAAGAATCGCAGGCAACTGCCCGGTTGCTGGAAAAGCTGACCGATGCCTCCCTCGCCTTGCCCAAAGGTGAGGATATTCGCACCGTGGGACGGGCCGCCTGGCATGTTGTGACGACAATGCCGGAGATGGCCGGCCACGTTGGAATTCCGGTGGAGGGTGTCACCTATACCGACCCAGTGCCCGCCAGAGCGGCGGTCATCGTGGAGGCGTACCGCAAAGCGGCTGCCTCGATTCTGAAGGCCGTTGAGAAATGGCCGGAAGCCGATTTTCTCAAAGAGGACGACATGTATGGCCAGATGTGGAAACGGGGACAGTCCCTCTGGGCGCTGGTGACGCATGAAATCCATCATCGCGGACAATTGACGGTCCTGATGCGATTGGCGGGACTCCCTGTCGTGGGCGTGTATGGCCCGTCCAAGGAAGAATGGAGCCAATACGGGGCCAAGCCGCCGGAGGTGTAAAACCCCGGCGTAACATCAGGGACAGACCAGTAACGAAAAACCCGGCTTCGGCCGGGTTTTTTGCATTCATCCGGCATCTCGACGGACGATCAGTGGCCGTTGCTCTCGACAGGACTCTCCGGCGGGGAGGGCGGGGTATCGATTGCGGCCGGGGGCGGGTCCCCGTTTGATTCCGTAAGCTTAAGGCGGAAGATGTCGAAGATGGTCACGAAAACGGCGGCGATGACCGGCCCCAGGACGATGCCCAACAACCCGAACACCGCCGCGCCACCCATGATGGAAACAAATAACAGCATGGTATGCATGCCGGTTTCGCGAGAGGCCAGGATCGGCCGGAGGAAATTATCGATCTGGCTGACGACTATCGAGCCGATGGCGATCAGCAGGACGCCCTTGACCGGAGAGCCGGTCGCGATGAGAATGATGCCTGCCGGGATGTAGATTATGAACGGGCCGATCACCGGCAAGAGGGCCAGAAAAGCCATGACCGCCCCCCAGAACACCGGCGAGGGCAGGCCCATGATGAGGAAAAGAATTCCCCCCAGCAAACCCTGAAGCAGGGCCACGACCAACCCGCCGTACACGTTACTTTGAATGACCTTTTTGAGGTTGGCCACGACGACGGCGGCCTTCTCGGGCGGAAGCGGAATTACCTCTCTGATCCGGTCGAACAACGCCTTGCCGTCGCGGATGAAGTAGAACAGGAAGAAAATCATCAGGACGAATTGAAAAAGCAGCTTGCCGGTGTTGGTCAGGACTTTGGTGGCCTGGGTGAGGGCAAAGGAGGAGACCTTTTTGACGCCGTCTTCGAGCATGACCTGGATATCGAGATGCGACAGGTCAATATATGGGGACAGGCGGGTTTGAAGCATCTGGTAGACATAGGTGTTCTTTATGTCGTTCAAGGCGGTCAGTTTTCCGGAGGCGACCCAGTCGCTGAACGTATCGAACAGGGAGATCGCTTCCTGCACCAGGGAGATTCCGAGGTAGGTAATCGGGCCGATGATCACGATCAACACCAGGAACGTGACCAGGACCGCCCGCCACGAATCAGACTTGATCCAGCGGCGGAGTTTTTCATAAACGGGGTAGAAAACGATGCCGAATATGGCTCCCCAACAGAGGGACACCAGAAACGGCTTGAGCATGCGATAAAACAGATACCCGGCCAGGATTGTCACCCCGGCAAAAATGAAGAGACGAAAATATTCCCTTTTCATGGCCGCTTCCCTACCTGCGATTTATGCCCCGCCTGCGTCTTCGCGATCAAGTAATCGACACCGGGCTGCGGAGTCAACAAAAAGGGTGAGGCGCGGTCCGGTCCTGCGCGATCGGGAACCCTTTCCCGACCACACAGAGCGAATCGATGGCATTCTTCTACTGATTCGAGGGCGAAAAACGGGGATTTTTCGTTGGAATTGAATGGTGGTGTTGGGGTTGCCGGGAAATGGGTTCGGTTTGTTATTTTTGATGTTTTGTGTCATTTCGGTGCCTTCTTTGTCGCCCTCACCCCCGGCCCCTCTCCCAAAGGGCGAGGGGTGTCGGTGAAAGAATACGGTAGTGGCCGTAATGACCGACTCTGGATGCGATAGAATCTGAATCGATGGCATTCTTCTACTGATTTACGGGTGAAAAACGGCGATTTTTCGTTGGAATTGCATGGCGTGCTTGCAATTGCCGGGAAATGGGTTTGCCGCGTTATTTTTGATGTTTTTGGTCATTTGGTCATGCCCACCTAATCCTTTCGATCGCGGCTTCTCAGGCAGAAATCACCTGGACCCACCCGCCGTCCCCGCCACGGCGGGGACTCTGGGTGGGCTACAAGTTCCATCTGAGGGCTGGTCGCCCGGCCGACTTTTTGCCGCCAGCAATACCCAGACGTATAGAAGGCGAT
>JAQVRW010000466.1 GCA_028700875.1 Candidatus Zixiibacteriota bacterium
TTCGATTTTCTGCCGACGGCTTCGCGCCTTCATCAGGGATGCTTCATCGATCTTGTCGTCGATCAGGTATCCCCCTTCGATCAGGCCGCCGAGCAGTTCCTTGTCCTGGTCCGTTTCGACCGTCTCGGGGTGGGTCAATAAACGGTCGAGCCGGGAGCGGCTTTCGGCGTCGATTTCGGCCAATGCGCCGGAGGCGCTGTTGTACAGCAGCGTCTTACCGTCTTCGATCTCGAAAATATGATTATAATGGGATGGTTTCATGGTCTTGTTCCCTATGTTGTGGAATCATCGGGGGATGATGGCCGTTTCCCCGGGTCGATGTTTTCCTCCTCTGCATGGCGAACTCAATATATCCCCCCCACCTACCCTGTCAAGCGTTTTGTCGGCAGGCTCTCGACCACCGGCGTCATCGTTTATGTCTCTATGACAAGTACGAATGCGAACACCGGAACCAAAGCGGGATGAGGGCCGATTGGCGGGTGCGCGGGAAGGCTGACAGGCTGAGTTTAACGGTAGGAAGGACTGGTCTTGACCAAGCCCCGAATGATCTGCAGTTGACTCTTTTGAATCTTGTCCAGAATGATTGCCACGCGACGGAAGAATTCTGTTTTCCCCTGGATGGACGGAAACGGCGGGCTGCCGCAAAGAGCCGCCTCGATTTCGAGCAAAAATTGCAAATGGCGGGAAATATCGCACCGCTCCGCCTTGAGGTTTTCCCGGCCTGCCCGGACTTTATTGAAATAATTCATGAACGGCCCCCCAGGCCCCTTTTCCAGACTGTACTGGTCGGGGTTTTGCGTGACGTCCTGATTCAGACGAGAATATAGATTGGCCCGGCTGGCCTTAGCCATCGAACCGCTGTTCCAGAAATCGGCATAGGGGGTGTCCGCCGTAGCCAGGGCTTGATAGTACGCCGCCAATTCCTCCTCAAACGAGCCTAACATTGTCACGGCGGTACCGACGGGATTGTCCAAAGTAGAAACCATCTTAGCATTGTGTCGGCAGCCACGTGCAAAACATTGTCGATCTTCGACAGTTTTTGGCGTTTGCCGGCAAATAACGGCCATTTCGACGGTTGGGCGGATGTATATATGCAAACCCGAAGGATAAAAGAGATATTGCGTCGGATAAGAAATTCCAGTTATATTTCGGGTGACCTCCGGACGTACCGCCTTTGGGCAAAAGAATGGATTCGGCGCCAACGCCAAAGAAGGGGAGACGTCGCCATGCATACCATACGAATCGCGCCTGTCGCCGGCAGGATGGGAAAACCCGGCTATTTCCCACGGGTGCCGGTGGGGGTGCTGCTGTTTGCCGCCATTTTTTTCTGGCTGCCCTCTGTGGCCGGGGCGGAAGGCGTCGCCCGGGTCAGGATCGACATGGCCATCGGCCCGATCAGCGTCAAGGTGATCGATCACGCCGTGGATCGGGCATTCGAGGAAGGCCGCGACCTGCTGATCATCGAGATGGATACCCCCGGCGGGTTGGACCAATCGATGCGCTCTATCTGCCGCAAACTGCTCAACAGCGAGGTTCCGGTAGTCGTCTATGTCGCCCCATCCGGGGCGCGGGCCGCCTCGGCGGGGCTGTTTATTGCTTACGCCGCCAATTTGATCGCCATGGCGCCGGGGACCAACATCGGGGCCGCCCACGTGGTCAGCATGGGTGAAAAGATGGATTCCGTCATGACCGACAAGGTCCAGAATGACGCCGCCGCCTATATCACCTCCATCGCCAAGAAGCGCGGCCGCAACATCGACTGGGCCCGACGCGCCGTCCTCGAAAGCGTCTCCATCGACGCCCAAGCCGCGCTGGATTCAGGCATCATCAATTTCCTGGCCAAGGACACCGACGATCTGCTGAAGCAGATCGAGGGGAAGATCGTCGATCTTCCCGCGGGTCCGGATACGCTGTACATCGCCGGCAAGGAAACCGTTGAATACGCGCTGAGTTTCAAGGACCGCTTTCTCAAGATCATCACCGATCCCACTATCGCCTTCATCCTGTTCAACCTCGGCTGGCTGGGTTTGATGGTCGAGTTGTACAACCCGGGGGCGATCTTGCCGGGCGTCGTCGGGGTCATCAGCCTGATCATGGCCTTCTTCGCCTTCCAGCAACTGCCGATCAACTATGCCGGGCTGGGGCTGATTATTTTCGCCGTCATTTTGTTTATACTCGAGATAAAGGTCGTCAGTCATGGGATACTGGCGGTCGGAGGGATTCTGTCTATGCTTATGGGGTCGCTGCTTCTCATCGACTCGCCTGCGCCGTATTTGCAAATCTCCCTGGTGGTGATCGTTACCACCGTGGTCGTCGTCTCCGCGTTCTTCCTCTTCGTGGTCAGTTTCGCGGTCAAGGCCCATCGCCGCAAGGTTGCTACCGGGATGGAGGGGATAGTCGGAGCGGAAGGAGAGATGCGCACGACGGAGATGGCGTTCGTGGCCGGCGAGTTGTGGCGGGTCATCTGCGATACGCCGCTGGGTGTCGGGGACAAGGTCCGGGTGCTGGCGGTGGACA
>JAQVRW010000467.1 GCA_028700875.1 Candidatus Zixiibacteriota bacterium
CCCCCGGTCACCATCGAATTCAACGCCTGCAGGTTGATCATCGACGGCGGCCGCACCCGCATCCGGTATGGCTTCGTACCGCCGTCGGAGACGATATAATATCCCAGTTCGCCCTTGGGTGATTCGATCGCCTGATAGTACGACCCGGCCGGAACCCGAAATCCTTCCGTGAATATCTTGAAGTGAAAGATCAGGGCTTCCATCCTGGTCAGGACATCCGGCTTGGGCGGCGGCGTCACGCCGGGAACGTCGGCCATATGCGGCCCCTCCGGCATCCCCTCCATGGCCTGCTTCATGATGCGCAACGACTGCCGCATCTCCTCCATGCGCACCAAATACCGGTCGTAACAATCGCCTTTCGTGCCCACCGGAATATCGAAATCGAATTTCTCGTACCCGCAGTAGGGATGGGCCTTGCGGACATCGTACCTGATTCCGGTGGAACGAAGCACCGGCCCGGTCACCGACAACTCCAACGCCTGTTCGGCGGTCAGTTTCCCCACCCCGGTCAATCGTTTTATCCAGATGCGGTTGTTGGACAGCAGGTCCTCGTATTCCTTCATCTTCTGCGGCAACACCGTGAGTATCTTCTTGATTCTCATGTCCAGGTCCGAGGGGAGATCATACGCCAGACCGCCGACCCGGAAGTACGTGGACATCATCCGCTGACCGGATACCGCCTCGTAAACGTCCAGAAGCATTTCCCGTTCGCGAAACGTATACAGCACCATCGACATCGCCCCGATATCGAGCGCGTGCGTCCCCAGCCAGACCAAATGGCTGTTCAGTCGGGTCAGTTCGGTCAACAGGACGCGGGCGAATTTGACCTTCTCCGGAACCTCGATCCCCAATAGCTTTTCGACGGTCAGGACATACCCGAGATTGTTGGACATCGGGGCCAGGTAATCCATCCGGTCGGTCATGGGAATGACCTTGTAATACAGCTTGTCCTCGGCGTTCTTCTCGATGCCGGTATGCAGATATCCCAAATGGGGGGTGGCCCTCAGAATCGTCTCACCGTCCAATTCCAGCACCACGCGCAATACGCCGTGAGTTGCGGGATGCTGCGGCCCCAGATTGAGCGTCATGGTCTTGACGGCGGCGCTCATTTGATTATCTCCGGCGGTTTGTCCTTGTTGTAGCTGAACTGCGGCGCCTCGTAGGTCAACGGGAAATCCTTGCGATGCGGCCAACCATCGAGGCCGTCGGGCGTGATAATCCGCCGCAGGTCGGGGTGCCCGTCGAAGACGATCCCCAGCATGTCGTAGACTTCCCGTTCCAGCCAATCGGCGCCGGGATACACCGGCTGGATCGATTGAATCGCAGGGGTGTCGGAATCCGGGATGGTCGTACGGATCAGGACGCGCAAATCGGCGTTGATTTTATAGAAGTTGTAGACCAGTTCGAACCGCATGTCGGGGCATTTGATCCAGTCCACGCCGCAGATATCGCTGAGCAGGTCGAATCCGGCTCGGGCGTCTTCCTTCATGAACTGGGCCAGCTCGAAGATGATATCGGCCTTGACGAATATGGACAATTGGTCGGCAACCTTGCTCTGACCGGTGAGGCCGTCGCCGAACTGGTCGCGCAACGCCGCCGCCAGCGTTTCTTCCTGTTGGGTCAATGCCGTTTGTTCCATATCGTTCGTGCGCTTTCGGACGAATCCGGCGGTCTTATGCGTGATTCGCTTCTTTGCGCGGTCGTCCTTGTTTGACCGATTCCTTTTGAATTTTTTCCTGCAGCCGGTTGATCCCCTCGATCAATTGTTCCGGACGGGGCGGGCATCCGGGTATATAAATATCCACGGGGATGATTCGGTCAACGCCCTGAAGGATGGCGTAGTTGTTGAAAATGCCGCCGCAGGAGGCACACGCCCCCATCGAGATGACCCATTTCGGGTTGGGCATCTGGTCGTACAGCCGTTTGACCACCGGGGCCATCTTATTGGACACCCGCCCGGAGACGATCATCAAATCCGCCTGGCGGGGCGACGACCGCGTGACCTCCATCCCGAACCGGGCCAGATCAAAATGGGAGGCGAAGGTCGAGATCATCTCGATGGCGCAACAGGCCAGCCCGAAGCCGAACGGCCAGAGGGATGATTTCCGCGACCAGTTGACGATGTAATCAACACTCGTCAGGATGACCGAATCGGGAATTTTTTCCTCTAATCCCACTTCAGCGCCCCCGCCCGGAGAATATAGATGTATCCGACCAACAGGATGGCGATAAAGACGGCCATCTCGATCAGGCCGAAAAGCGCCAGTTCTTTATAGATCACCGCCCAGGGATAGAGAAAAACCACTTCGATATCAAAGATGATGAACAGGATGGCGACCATGTAGAACTTGATGGAAACCCGTTCCCTGGTATCGCCGACCGGCACGGCGCCGCTTTCATACGGTTCGCCTTTGACCTCGGTGCGGGTCCGCCGTCCGAAAAGAACCGACAACGCCCACATCGCCAGCGCCGTCACGGCGACCAGGGCGATCAAGATGATTATTGGA
>JAQVRW010000468.1 GCA_028700875.1 Candidatus Zixiibacteriota bacterium
ACACGGCCAAAACCCTGCGGGAAACGCTGGAGACGTTCGGCGTCGGTCTGAGCGGCAGCATCGAGATGTTTCCCGGCCCCATTATCACCCGTTTCGAGATCAAACCGGCCGCGGGAGTAAAGGTCAATCAGATCGCCAATCTCTCCGAGGACCTGGCGCTCAATCTTCGCGCCAAGAGCATTCGGATCGTGGCTCCGATCCCGGGGAAGGCAGCGGTCGGCATCGAAATACCCAACCGTCAGTCGCAGATTGTCAATCTCAGGGAATTGATCCAGTCCGATGCTTTTATCCACAGCAGCCATCACCTTCCGATTATCCTGGGCAAGGATATCGCCGGCAAGCCGTATGTCGCCGACCTGGCCGCCATGCCGCACCTGTTGATCGCCGGCACCACGGGTTCGGGAAAATCGGTCTGCATTAACGTCGTCATCACGTCGTTGATCTATTCCCTCCGCCCGGAGGATTTGCACTTTATCTTTGTCGATCCCAAAATGCTGGAGTTGTCGGTCTACAAGGATATTCCTTATCTACGGGAGAAGGTCGTGACCAACGCCAAGCAGGCCGAACGGGTGTTGGCCGATGCCGTGACGGAGATGGAGGAACGTTATCGGGTCTTGGCTTCCGCCTCCGTACGAAGCATCGTCGACTACAACGCCAAGCAAAAGAAACAGCAGGAAAAGCTGCCCTATATCGTCATCATCATCGACGAACTGGCCGATCTCATGATGTCCGCCTCCTCCAGCCGGGTTGAACTATTGATCACGCGCCTGGCGCAAATGGCCCGCGCGGTGGGTATTCACCTGATCCTGGCCACCCAGCGTCCCTCGGTGGACGTCATCACCGGCCTGATCAAGGCCAACTTCCCCTCGCGGATTGCTTTCCAGGTGGCGACCAAAATCGATTCCCGAACCATTCTCGACGGCAACGGCGCGGAGAAATTGCTGGGCAAAGGGGATATGTTGTTCGTGGAAGCCGGGCTTCCGGAACCGCTTCGGCTCCATGGCGCCTATATATCATCCGAGGAAACCGAACGAATCGTGACGTTCATCAAGGAACAACCGTACAGCCAGGTCAAACAGGAGGAGGTTCAGGCAGCCTCCGATGAACGGGCACAAATGCGTCAATTCACCGACCCGGTGCTTCTGGAGGCGATTGAAACCGTCATCCGTCAGGGACAGGCTTCCGTCTCGCTTCTGCAACGAAAGCTGGGGGTCGGTTACCAGCGGGCGGCGCGTCTGATCGACGAGTTGGAGGAAATGAAGGTCATCGGCGAATACAACGAATCCAAGGCCCGCGAAGTTTTGGTCGATAAGGTCTTCCTGGACAATATTAAAAGTGGAAAAATCGGCAAACCATAACCCCCGATTTCCAGTATAACGGCTATGAATGTGTATACCCGTATATTCGGCTTTGGCCTGCTTGTGGCTTTTGTCGCCGGTTCGTATGCCCAGGAATCTTGTCCGGCGATCAAGGAACTGCGCCTGAAACTCCACGAAAAGCCGTTTATCACCCTGCAATTCAGCCAACAGACCTATTCTGATGTTTTCGAATCGGTCGATACGCTTTCCGGCAAACTCTGGACCGGAAAAGGGGGGCGGTTTCGGTTATCCACGCCGAATCAGGTCATGGTTTCCAACGGGATACTGTTTTGGAGTTATTCGGTCGAAAACCAGCAGGTGCTGGTCGATTCCGTGACGACGTTGGGCCAATGGGACCCGCTGACCCTGCTCTACGACCCGGAGGCCATCTATAGTTGCCGTGCCCAGCGGGAGAATAAAGGCAAATTGGAACTCGACATGGCCGCGGTCGACAGCCTGACCGTTCCGGCACGCTTTACCCTTCAGATTTCGCGTCCGGACTATCGGCCCGAAAAATTGACCTACCGCGATGATAACGGTTCGCTTATTGAGGTCGTCATCGCCGATTTCGCCGGGAAAGATCGTCTGCCCGATTCCCTCTTTGAATTCAATCCCGCCCCGGGCGTGGAAGTGATTCAGATGCCATGAGGCGCTTTTACATCTGCAAACTCGGATGTCCCAAAAACGATGCCGACGCCGATTTGATCGCCGGGTTTCTTTGCGCGCGCGGCATGATTGAAGTCAAAACCCCGGAGACCGCAGATTTGCTCGTCGTCAACACCTGCGGGTTCATCCAGCCAGCCAAAGAAGAATCGATTGCCGCCATACTGGATCTGGCGCGGATCAAGACTGCCGAAAACGGCAAGAAATTGGTGGTGACCGGATGTCTTTCGCAACGCTACGCAAAGGATATCAAACGGCAGATGCCCGAGGTCGACGGCGTTTTCGGGATCAATGATTTTACGGCCATTCCCGCCGTCTTCGACAATAGGGAAGGCCAGATCATCTCGTGCAGCGGTGTCTCCGCGACCTACCCGGAATATGATTTCCAGCGAATCAACGACCCCGAAGAGGTCTTTGCCTATATCAAGATCGCCGACGGCTGCAACAATCGCTGCAGCTATTGCGCTATTCCGGATATCCGGGG
>JAQVRW010000085.1 GCA_028700875.1 Candidatus Zixiibacteriota bacterium
CGGCATCGCCGGCCATAATGGCCTCGAATCCGAAGGAGAAGAAGGCCATTTTATATGTGCCGGAATACAGCACCGCCGCTTTGAGGGCGGTTGACGTCTGGTCGGCCGTGTTCAGGAAATAAAGTTCCGGCATGCCGCCGTTGACCGCGGTGATCTGGTCCGGAGCGGTCTGGTTGTGGGCGCCGCTGGCGCCCTGAATGACCATGTATTTCGTGCTGTTAAGAACGGTCGCCGAGGGGTCGGATTTCAGGACCGGAACATATTTCGTCCCGATGTATTCGGATTTCAGGTAATCGGCCATGAAGCCGGGGTCGAACGTCGACAGTTGTTTGGCGATTCCCTGGCCGGTGAGGAACAGATTTCCTCCACCATCCATGAAGGTCGCCATAGCGACGACATCTTCCGCCGTCAGGATATTGTCCCGATAATCGCCGGTCAGCCACAACACGGCGTGATATTTTGCCAGCGCCGCCGAATCGGGCGATCCCTGCACGGCCTTGTTCCAGATATCCACCGGCGCGCGCAGCTTATACATCGGCGCGACCAGATAATTTTCCAGATTGTTCGGATCGCTGTTGTCGTCGTCGACGACCAGCACCTTGGCGTTGCCGATGGAATATTCGACCCCCAGCGTGGTGTCGAAGGCGCCCTCGTTGGCGGTCACGTGGAAATAAAACGAATCGATCCGGGGGTTGATAACCGTGGGTATTTCGAACTCGAACGGCAGGCTCGTGTTGTTGGAGGACTCCCCGGTAGCCAGACTGCCGAATGAGACGGTCGGCACGGTGACGGTCAGATGGGGATCATCCGTGCTCAGGGTCACGGAAATATTGTTGGCGGCCGCCCACTCGTTGGATAACGACACCGACACCTGGATCTTTTCTTCCGGATCGAGCGTGCCGTCGCCGTCGCCATACGTTTGATCGTTGAACGAGGTCGAATTCAACGTCAGGAGAGGACGCGAAAAGAAGACATCAAAATCAACGGTCATGACCGAATCGGGATCGGGAATATTCCACACCGCCACCTGCGAGGCTGCATCCGAGTACAACCGCGAATCGGGAATCGTTTTGTCATTGAACGTGCGGGCCGCGCCAGCGATCGGGTAAGCATCGCTGCCGTCGCCACGGTTGCGCCCATATTGAAGATCGAACTTGCCGTCGGCCTGCTCGATAAAAACTTTCGGATGCCAGTCGTTCCAATTGCCCTGGGCCTGGTAATCGATATGATAAATCAGCAAGCCTTCGCCGGGCAGATTGTCATCGAAACCTATTTTTTCCCGGTTTTCGACGATAAAATACTCATAGGTGCCGAGGGTGCCGCCTTTCGCCAGACGATAGGCCACGGGATTGAATTCGATCGCCGGCACTTCGATCCCGGTGGTATTGGCGGTGATATTCGTCAATTCAAGCCATCCCAGCCAGTACTTCGACCAGGCGTCCAGATGCGCCGGACGTTTGGAGCCGCCGTTATAATTCCCCGCGCCCATCAGGGACCAGTTCCCCACGCCCTCGCAACTGCCATCCGTGTCATACAGGTCCGGCAGGCTCATGACATGGCCCCACTCATGGCAGAATACGCCGATGGCCGACATGGTTCTGGACGAAAATGATTTTTCCGGTTGAATGGTGTAACTCATGATGGTCACGCCATCGTTGGTCGAGATCGGCGAAGAACTCATGTGCGACCAGATGTCGGTAGTGTTGCCCGACTCCTCCGCGCCGTAACCGGAATGGATAATGATGACCCCGTTCAGGACGCCGTCATGATCGGTGTCGAATTGACTGAAATCGACGTCGAGATCGGCCGCCGCAACCGCCCATTGAACGAGGATGGCCGGGTTGAAATCGCCGGCATCATCAGGATCCAAGTAACCGTCGTAGCTTTGATGGTTGACGCCCAAAGGTTGATACCAACCGAAGGCCTTCCCCCCGAGGACGTATTGGCCATAGGAGTTTTGCAGGTAAAATTCCTTCATCGAGCCGGTGGGATTCTTATCGACGGAAAAGAGCAGGGAATCGAACGCGGCCGGGGTATTGGCCGGATCGGCGAGCTGGTCATAGAAGTCCACCAAAATCACCACCGTGCTGTCGGCCGTGGTCTGCCGGGACAAGGCCAGCTGGTCGTGGTCTTTCCGGGGCAACGGCTGGTCCATACCGGCCGCCCGCCATTGGTTCATCCGTTCCATCCACGTCTGCAGCGTGCCCTCTTTTTGCAGTTTCCGCACAACCTCGTCCGACAAGGCCACGCCCTGTACCGTCGACCCGGCCGCGATCAAGGCCACGACCATGACCGCCGTTATTCTTCGTATCATGCTGTTCATTCGGCTACCGCTTTCCCCTATCGATCGCGCATTCGCAAATCTATTTGACAAATAATATAACACAATCGACTCATTATTTCAAGAGCACCATTGTCCGGCTGATCGTTTCTTTGTCGGTGGTCAACCGGTAGAAATAGACGCCCGAGGCGACGGAACGGCCGGAATCATCGGCCCCGTTCCAGACCACGCTGTTTTCTCCCGCGCCGGCGATGCCGTCAAACAGGGTACAGACCTTCTGGCCGCAGACATTGTAGACGGCCAATTCCGCCTGGGCCGTCGACGGAACCGCGAACCGGATAGTCGTTTGCGGGTTGAACGGATTCGGGAAATTCTGGTCCAGAGCGATCATCCGGGGCAGAGCCGTCTCGCCGTCATCGACACCCGTCAACACTCCATAGGCGTCCAGGGCCAGCATGGCCTCGGCCCGCAAGCCTTCCAGCGAGGTCGCCGCCATCAGGGCGATAGCCATCTTCCGATGACCGAACGCCTCCACCTGCGTGACCATCCGCGAGACGGTCAGGTACCAGTCGCCGGCGCTGGCGCTGTCGATGCGCAGGCCTGTACCGCTGACCAGATTATACTTCGCCTGCTTGGAGAAACCCGGCTTGCCGGCGGCCATGGCCGCCGTGACGGCAAATTCCTCGGCGCTGACCCCGATCAGGCCGATATACCGATTCGAGTCGGGGTCATACTGATAAGCCATGCCCATCAGGGTATCGAAACCAAACAGGTCGCCCGAAGCGTTGATATCGAAATCGAAGAAGACTCCGCAACCCAACCGGTCGATCCAGGCGGGATTGGGATTGTAGATATCGAATTCGCAGATGATAAAATTCGCGCCCGTCCGATAAACCGCCTGATTGATCTCAATAGGCAGCGGCAACAGGGCCTTGGAATCGGAATAGGACGCGGTCAGCAGTTCTCCTTGGTCGAGAGCCAGCGAGGCCACATCCGCCGAGGTGGGGGCGAAATCGCTTTCTTTGAACCGGCCGAATTCATCGCGGATGCCGTCGGATACCATCTGGCCGTTGCAGCCGACAATCAGGCCGGCTTCATACAACAGGTTGCCGCTGGTTCCGAAACTGAACCCATCCCCCCCGGCCGGGTAGATGGACCGGGAGCCCAAACCGAACTGCCCGAAATCCGTCGCCGAAAAGCGAATGTCGCCGCTTTCCGAGGCGATGATCCGCCCCGGAAGCCGATGGCCGACCAGCAGCGTGAAAGCCGTGGAATCGCCGCCTGCCGAGGAAGCGGTTACGGTATGCAGGTACATGGCCGCGTCTTGTCCACTGACGGCATCCGAAGAAATGATCACGAGATACGGAACCGTGCCGACTGCGTATCCGGTCCCCAGCCCAAAAAGGAACCAGAGCGTATCGGGCGGCGCCGTGACCATGGTGGACATCGAGGTGAGCCAGACGCCGATGGAATCGATCGTGCCGCTGGCGTCATGCAGGGTCAGCGTCACCTCGGCAATTTCCCCCGGATCGGCGGCAGCGTCGCCGCCGGAGCTGATTTGAATCTTGTCGAGTTCGACCTGCGGCGGAACGGGAGGCTCCGGCAGGTAATCGAGGACGCGGGAGGCATCGATGATGCCCATCCCGTAAGCGTTGTCTTCGCCGACCGGTCCTAAATCCGTGGTGGCCGCCAACAGGGCATACTTGATCTGGTCCACGGTGGCTTCGGGATTGTACTGGCGCATAATCGCCACCAGCCCGGCCACGAACGGCGCCGCCATGGAGGTACCGGACATGATCTTGTAACCGCCATCCTTATAGGACGAATAGATACCCACTCCGGGAGCGACCAGTTCGGGCTTGACGATTGAGGGATCACAGGTGGACGGCCCGCGGCTGGAGAAGTCGGCGACGATCAGGGTGGTCGGATCGACCGCGCCCACCGACATGGAATTGATCGATGAGCTTCCCCGGTCGGCGGGGTTGCGCATGGTCACCTCGCCGGGCCCTTCGTTGCCGGCGGCAAATATGGTAACAATTCCGGCCGCCTCGACATTGTCGATGGCGTTCCAGAACGTGGTATTGCAGGTGGAGTAGATCGCCTTCGGCACCCCCCAGCTGTTGCAGATGACGTCGGGGACGTCGTCCGTGGTGGTCAGGTCGTTGTCGGGATTCAACGCCCAGTCGAAGGCGCTGAGAATGTCGGCGATGGTCGTCGAAAAGTTGGCGCCCTGATCGATGACGGCGGCCGATATCCACTGTGCTCCGGGAGCGACGCCGATGGTATCGGTGTCGGTCGAACCGAGCATGATGCCCATGACATGGGAACCGTGGCCGACCAGATCGTTCGGGAGAGTGTCGGCGTGCGGAGCGAACCAGGAGGCCGAGGCCGAGGCGCCGTGATTGCCGCGCCACTTGGCGGACAAGGCCGGATGATCGCCGTCGATGCCGGTATCAAAAGAACAAATCAGCTGACCGGCGCCGTTCAGATGCCGCGCCCACAACGGCCGGACATTGATCGCATTCAGGCCGGCGTTGAGCGTCGCGGAGACCTCCATCCCGGCGGCGGTGCGTTCTTCCACCGGGTTGACCAGACTGACGGCGCTGTTGAGATTGACCAACCGAACGCCCGGCAACTGCAGGAGATTGGCGAGGTTGTCAACCCGGGTCTGCACCAGGACGATTTTGGAAACCGTAAAGAATTTGTATGATTCAACCTGGCCGGCGGCTTTCATCGCCTCCAGGGGAGCAGTCAACATCGATTCCAGATCACGCCGATTGACTTCCAGTTGATCCATGATCCGGCGATACCGGTCGATTCGGGTCAAAGAGGCGTTTGCCGGATCGGCTTTGAAATAGGCGGCATCCAAATCGCCATCAAAACTGAGGAGGACTTCCATAACGGAATCGGCCGGAACCCGGCTGCAGGCCGCCGTGACCGCTTCCGGAACCACTACCTGGTCGGAGGCCGATAAAACCCCAACCATAGCCAGCGTCGCGGTGATCAACAGGGCGGGGATGATGGCGAGCCTATGCATGAAGCCTCCTCAAATAGTAGTTCCGATAGCTATTTGAGCAACCCCTATGCCGCCTCTCGAAAGGCCATTTTTCGGCAATTCACCTGTGAATCGGCCTGCATACGGCCGTCACGGCCACCATATATGCTTATGTAAGACAGTGTTTTACGTGATTACGCCCAATCCCTGCGGGACTCCCCCCATATTCCTGCCGGCTATGCAAAGCAATTCATCCCGGAAGCTAATATGCACGCGCTTTCGTTATGACTTGTGAGCGATTTATAAAGGCTATTATATTAGCGAAAATGGGTAATCAGGGCAAATCTTCGTTATGGTGGTTGATCCCGGCGGCTTTGGCGATCAAGCTCGCGTACCTTTTTTTCGCCTACCCTGAGGCTTCCTCGGTCGGCGCTCTCTCCATCGATGCTCTGTATCATTACAAGTGGGCCATGGCCATAGCCTCCGGCGATATCTTCGTCAACGCCCCCTATTTCCGCGCCCCGTTGTATCCCTTCGTGCTGGCAGGGTTGCTCAAGATATCCGGCGGCAGTCTGATCTTCGTCCGGGTGGTCCAGATGTTGTTGGGATGCTTGATGCTGGCGGTCGTTTACCGATTGACCGAGAAGATATTCAACCGCCTGGCGGCGACGCTGGCCGTGCTGCTGCTGGCGCTGTATCCCCTCACCACCTATTTCGAAGGAGAACTGCTGCTGGATTCCCTTTTCGCCCTGTTGGCTCTGTTATCGCTCTATTTTTTGCTGACCCGGCGAAAGGGAAAAGACCGGCCGGTCACCTCGGGGATATTCTTCGCCCTGGCCGCGCTCACGCGGCCCACCATCCTGGTGTTTCTGCCGATCGCGGCAGGGTACTATTATCTGCATAAAAAGGGAAGCACCGAAAGAAAGACGAGGCTGCAAACCGCCGGGGTATTCGTCGCCGTCGTCATCGTCCTGCTCATCCCGGTGGCGGTCGTGAACTATATCCATTCCGGACAAATCATCCTGGTTTCATATCAGGGCGGAGTGAACTTCTATATCGGCAATAATTCGCAGGCGGATGGACTCAGTTCCAATCTGCCGCCGTTCGGCGCGGACTGGACGCTGGATGATGCCCGTTATGCCGCCATGGCCGAGACCGGCCGGAATCTGACTTATAACGACCTTTCGTCCTATTGGTACCGGAAGGGGATTTCGTTTGCGCTTTCCGATCCGACTGCGTTCGGCGCCCTCATGGTCAAAAAGATATACTACCTCTTCTCGGGACACGAGATTTCGGACAATCGGCCGCTCGACGAGGCCGTCTTTGCCAACAAGTTCCTGCGCCTGCTGCCGGTGCGCCTCCCGATGATAGTGGCGGCGGCTGTCCTGTCCCTCTTCCTGGTGCGCCGCCATCGAAACCGTTTTCTTTATCTGTACGGCATCGTCGCCGTCTATGGCCTGACCATAGCCGCCTTCTTCGTCAATTCGCGATTCCGTCTCCCCCTGGTGCCGCTGTTGGCCATCTTTGCCGGCATCGGCCTGGCCTCGTTATATGATGTCATCCGCCAGCGAGCTTGGAACCTTCGCCTGGCGTTAGCCTTGATTTCCGCCGTCGCGGTCTATGTTCTTGCCACCGCCAATCTTTGCGGCGGTTCCCTGACCAATCCCAGTCAGGCTCTTTTCCTGCGGGGCAACGCGTCATTGCGGCAGGGGGATTACTCTGCGGCCGCCGCACGTTTCGACAGTCTGTCGCAGATGACCCCCTATTTCGACAACAACTTCCTCAACCTCGGTATCGCCTTCCTCAAACTGGGACGGTCGGATGAAGCCGCGCAGGCATTCCGTCGCGAACTGGACCATAACCCGCGATCGGCCGAGGCGGCCAATAATCTGGGGGTGTTGTTCCTGCTGGGCAAGGAATACGATTCGACGCTGACGTATTGCGGGCAGGCGCTGGAGAACAAACCATATTATCAGGAGGCCGCGGTCAATTTTCTGCGCGCCGGAAGTCACAGCGCCGATTCTCAGACCGTGCGGCGAATCGAAAAGCAACGGGACACGATGCGGCCGTATTTTCAGGACGATCCTCAGTATTTTCTTGAGGAGGGATTGTATCTGGCCGCTCATGGGCGGTTGCAGGCGGCCATCGACGATCAACTGCGGGCGGTCGAATTAAGCCTCGACCGCAAACAGGCGACATCATTCGAGTTTTCGCATGACCTGACCGGACCCGGTACGGGGGCGAACATCACCGCCCTGGCCTGCTACCAATTGGGATACCTTTACGGCCTGAGCGCCGATTTCGCCAACTCGGTCGTCTACTCCCGCAAGGCGATAGCCGCTGATCCTCGTCTCAAGGAAGCCTACATCAATCTGGTTTCGGGATACCGTTCGCAGGGCGACGGCCGCCGGGCCGATTCGGTTATCGCGGTCTTCCGGTCTCTCTGGCCTTCCGACCGTTAATCAAACCCAAAAAAGAAGCCCGCTATAAGGCGGGCTTCATGATGTCGGTTATCGAGCCGCGGCCCCATCGAGCTACGGCGTAATGATCACATCGGTGGGAATCTCAATCTCCTTGGGGATGTTCAACTTCAATTCATTGAATAGTTGCGGATCGTTGAGTCCCGATTCATTGATTTCATCCAGGTACTGTCTCACCCGTTGCCGCCGCGCCTCGATACCCGATCCACCGTACCCGGCCATCGCCTTCGGCATCCCCTCCGCCCGAAGGAACTTGTCCATCAGCCAGGTCAGGGAGACGCGGAACAACTGTTCGGATTGTTCGGGACGGACCGCCAGGGGTGTGAATAGGAACGCCAGAGAACGCGTGTCATTCACGTCCTGAGCCACGCCCATGACCTTCCCGTTTAGGCTAGAGCCCACGCTGTCCTTCGACTTGTACAGATAGACCGGCGAGGCGTAGGTCGTACGTGTCCCGGCCCCGACTTCGGGCAAACCGGCCCAGAAGTGTGTATCCACACCTGCCGGGTTGGGGAAGTAGACGGAATCATCAAGAACCACATAACGCGAGAGAAGCGAGTCCAGGTCGATGTCGATTTGCGGGAACAGCTCCGGCACAAGTGAATACGCCCCTATAAATTGCTCGTTCCAGATCGGAGGATAGGGCGGTTGATGGAAGGCGCGCCCAACAGAATACATTTCCCATGCTTCGTGTTCTACCTGTTCGAACCCGAAATGGATGGCAAAATTGGCCGAGAGCGTCAGGAGGCCGGGCTCGGTATCCTTGTTATTGGTGCCCGTAGTGGACGTACCCAGGTTGCGACCCATGTACCAGCCGGAAGCGCCCATTTCCATGCCGAAATAGGCATTGCCGATCATACCGCCCTGAGCAACGTCTTCCTGCAGCGAGCCGTCGGCCTGATCACGCAGGACGATGATCACCTTGTGCGACAGGATATCGGTCAAAGACGGTTTAACGACGGGCACGTTTGTGCTAGTGTGACCTGGCACGCTGGATTTCGTTATGTTCCGATGGAAGTAGTCGGTCTCCCACGTCTTCACGGCCGGATCATATAAGAACGTGTCCGTGACCGTTATGGTATCGAACGGGACATAACCGGCTCCGAAAATATCCGCCAGGGCCGTATTGATGTACTGGGCGTAAATAGTTTTCTGCATATCCAAGCTTTTCGGATACCAATACGAGGACTGGAATTTAAAATACGTTTCGTCGAAAATGGCCACGCTCTTTTCGAAGAGAGCCTCGACCACGAGGAACTGGCTGAAGGACGGCGTGGGGTCGGGCACATAGCCGTCATCCCGCGCCCGCACCCAGAATAGAAACTTGTACTGGCTGGTCTTGGTAAGGTTGGGAACATCTTTAAAGACGTCGTAGATGGACGTCTCTTGATCGCTCACCCAGACATCGGCCGGATTGCTGGCGTAGTTGGGCCCCTCAGAATGGGCTAGCGGTTGAGGAACCCCGCCGACCGCCGGAGGCAGAGCCGTCAGGTCCAGCACCTTGGTATTGACACAGTTGACATAGGTTTGCGTGGTCGGATCCCAGACGCAGTTTTCCCTCACGATATTGATATACACGGGGGCATTGGCATCAAACGGCCCGTACAACCGCCATTCGAATTCCAGCGGCGGTTTGGTCCGCCCCCAGTCGGTGGAATCGGCGCCGTCCCAGGTCATCGTAATGCCGGGAGCCAGCGAATTCGCGTCCTTGGCGTTGATATAAACCTGGTCGGCCCGGAAGTGGGTATTGGGGTAATGGTCGTTGCGGGCGTACCGGCGCCATTTGATATCCGATTTGGCTCCCTTATCATCCTGAACCTGGATAAAGAAATACTGGGTGACAAAAGAGTCGATGGGGAAATCAATGTTGGCATAGAGCCGAACGCTGGCGGTCGACTGCGGGTGATCGAGGTCGACACTCAGCGTATCCCAACCGAACTGAAGATCCGTGGCCTGGGCCACGAAATCGTCCACCGGGACATGCTGGCCGCCAATAGTCAAGTTGGAATCGACCACCACCGCGTAACGGAAGAAGGCCAGGAAACCATCGCCATCCGTGGCATACCAATTGAGCTCGGGATTACGCGAGAAGGTGGCCCCGTCCGGAGGGGTATTCACGATGTACACCTCGGGCGGCCGGTTGGCAGAGGCGGTTCCTTTCCGGTCCGGGCTGCACCCGGCCGCGACAGCCAGCAGCAGCAAGACGGCCAGTCCCGCCGCCAGGATTAGAGCTTTCGCCGAAAACGACTTATGGGCATTGGACATCTTCATGA
>JAQVRW010000086.1 GCA_028700875.1 Candidatus Zixiibacteriota bacterium
TTTGTATTCTTCCGCGATCGGCGGCAGCAGCGGCGGAATATCCTCGCCATTAATCGCCAGGATTTCCCAACCGGGTCGGATTCCGGCCGCCTCCGCCGGCGTTCCCTCGGCGACTGCGGTGACTAGGGCGGCGTTGTCGATAACGCGGGCATCGAGGCCCGTGACGCCGTCGGCGTCCCCGGTTTTCGCCGAGCCGTCGATGTTTTCATACAGCTCGGCCGAGATGATATTGAAATGACTCAGGCCCAGACGGGACAGCATGTCGCGAAGGATTCCGCGGGCCTCGGCCACGGTCGCCGCCTGTTCCATCCTGGGGCGCAGTTCATCGCGGACCGCTGGCCAGTCCACCCCGCCGAAGGTCGTGTCAAAGTGTTTGTCCTTGACCGTGGTCCAGACCTGATCAAATGATTCCAGGTTCAGCCGCTTTTGTTCCGATGTCAGGGCGGCCGGTTCGGAGGAGCAACTGGAGACGCCCAGCAAAAGTGCGTAAACTATCGCTATCAGGATTAGCCAAAATCTTCCGTTCATAAATCCTCCCGCGAAGTTACCAGCCCCGGCCGCGTCGCGGCGATTCCCTACTTTTCCAACGAATATAATACATCCAGGGTTGCGCCAAATCAATCTCAATACGCCGATTGTTTTTTCCGGACTGCACCCGTCCATTTCCGGCATTTCCCATATGCCGCGCGTCCTCCGACAGATAGCGTTCCCGGCGATAATGCCCATGGGGGTACCCATCTTTCGGGAACTCGGTCACGGGAATAGACTCTGTGCCCGGTCCGCCTGCGGCGGATCCACATCTGCCGGGAAAAGTTCGCGCCCCTCGACCCCGGTCACGGGAATAAATCGTCGGCAACCATTTTTCGCCCGTCGGCATCATACGGTGGAAGAAGTGATTGTCCCGAATCCGCCCGAATATTGGCAAGGAGTCTTCGGATGAGATTGGCAAACGAATGTATCTTCGTCGCGGCCATCGTGTTCCTGTTGTGGCCGTCGGCGGCGTATGCCGGAGATACGCCGCCCGAACCCAGGGTGGCGCCGGAGATTACCGCCTTCCGAATAAATCCGGAACCGCTGGTCATCGACGGGCGGCTGGATGATCCGATCTGGTGCAAACTGAACATCGATAAGGCGCGAGTGTTTACGCAAACGGCTCCCACGGAAGGCAAAACGCCGACCGAATCGACCCTCGTGGCGGTGGCCTATGACGATGCGGCGGTCTATGTGGCCTTTTGGTGTTATGATTCCGAGCCGGACAAAATCAGCGGCCAATTGGTTCGCCGCGACCGTATCGCCGAATCAGACCGGGTGACCATCCGATTCGATCCGTATCATGATCATCAGAACGGGAATGCTTTTCAGGTGAGCGCCGCCGGCGTCCAGGTGGACAGTCGTCATTACGATAATACCAATTCCGATCAATCATGGGACGGTGTCTGGGAAAGCGGCGTCTCCCGTCAGCCGTGGGGCTGGTCGGCGGAAATGCGGATTCCCTATTCCTGTCTGCGTTTCACCGAAAAGGATGAACAAATCTGGGGGCTCCAGTTGAGCCGGTACATCCACCGCAAGGCTGAATCGGACGTCTGGTCATTCACGCCGGTGTCCCAGGGCGGATATGTTTCCAATTTCGGCCATCTCAAAGGCCTGACCGGCATCCAGCCGGCTGGCCATACCGAGGTGCTTCCGTATGCGGTTACGCGCGAGGAAACCGAACCCAGAAGCATCGGCAATCCCGACGGCCGGGATGTTTTCGGGAATGCGGGATTCGATCTGAAATACGCGGTGGCGTCGGATATGGTCTTCAATGCGGCGATCAATCCGGATTTCGGCCAGGTCGAATTGGATGCCCCAGTGCTCAACCTTTCCACCTATGAAACCTTTTTTCCGGAACGCCGCCCGTTTTTCCTCGAAGGATTCGACTTGTTTCAAACGTCCTTCAACCTGTTCTACTCCCGCCGGATAGGCCGGCCCCCACGGGGAAGCATCAACGACCCGGATCTGCTCTACTATAAGGAATTCCCCAAATCGACGACCATCCTGGGGGCCGGCAAGCTGACCGGCAAGATATTTCCCCGGACGTCGATCGCGGTTCTCACTGCCGTGACGCAGAAAGAGGCGGCGGAGTACAGCGCCGGGGCCGATTATCGCCTAGATTCCCTCTGGGTGGATGGAAACCTGACCACACAACACATGGCGCAAGATACCATTACCCGCAGCGGCGTGGTGGAACCATCGGCCACCTACTCCGTCGTGCGGGTGAAGCAGGAAATCCTCAAGAATTCGAGCATCGGCGGTATGCTGACGCTGGTCAATCAGGACGGTTTCTACCCGGCCATGACCGGCGGCTTCGACTGGCGCCTGACCACCAACAACAACGCGTGGGCCGTCTATGGACAGGCGATCTTCAGCCGCGTCGGATACAAACCGACCGCCGGCGGTTTCGACATCACGTTCGAGAAAACAGGCGGTAAACATATTCACGCCGCCGTTGGGAGCACGATAAAAGACCCGAATCTGAGTATCAATCGTCTCGGGTACACGGGGCGTGTCAACGAGCGCTCGACTTGGGCCTGGTTTCAGTATAGGACGACCGATCTCTGGTGGATCATCAGGGAATCGTACAGCAATTTCAATTTTTATCCCACCTGGAATTACGACGGCACCAACATCCAAATGGGCGGGAATTACAATTGTTATATCGTGTTCAAGAATTACTGGTATTTCAGCGGCTCAGTGAATGTGCAGGGAGAAAAATACAGCGATGAGGAGACCCGCGGCAATGGGCTCTGGGTATGGCCGGTATACCCGACGGTTTCCTGTTATACGGAAATAGGTACCGATAGTCGGAAGTTCCTGGCGATACATGCCAGCCAGAATCAGGGCACCGACCGAGGCGGGACATGGTGGAGCTATCATGTGGGATATGACCTTCGTCCCCGGTCCAATATCACGTTGTCCAACTGCCTCGAATTCTCACGATATAACAATGCTACCCGGTGGGTATTGAACGAAGGTTCCCGGTCCCTCTTTGCCGACCTCGACCAGGATCAGTTTTCCCTGGAAGCCTCGGCCAGTTATGTCGTCAATCGAAATCTGTCGATACAGCTGTCCGCAGAAGGCTTGATCTGCGGTTTGAATTACGAAAAGTATCGGTATTACCTGGGCGGCGAGGACTATTCCGCTCCCGTTTCCGGCTATAACAGCGATTACAACTATTCCGCCCTGAATTCCACCTTCCTCATCCGTTGGGAATACCGTCCGGGGAGCACCATCTATTTGGTCTGGACCCGGTCTCGCCCGGAAGTCGACGGGACCGCGAATAACCTGGATGTGAGTCGCGACTTGAATCGGTTCTTTTCCGCCGGAGCGCAGAATCTGTTCTTGATCAAGGCCAGTTACTGGATGAACATATAGATCTCTTCTCGCCTGAAACCCATTCCTTGACAGTCAATCGGGAGATCCGGTTTACCGGATCTCCCGATTAATATATTACTTCGTTGCGAAAAGAGTCGAACCGTCGCGCCCAATAAATGGCGAATCGGTTTTATGCCCCAATCATCCTCGTCGGGATGATGGCGACGATCAGAAGATCGATACCTTGACGTACCGTCCGGGGTTCTGCTTGATATCTGCGATCAACAATCGCAGTTCATCGATGGTCGCCGACAGGTTCTCGATATATTCCTTGTTGGTGAGCAGCTCCCCGGCCGATCCCTGGCCCTGATTCAGACGGGCGACGGTCGTATCGAGTTCGGTCGCCAGAGAAGAGAAGCGGTCGAGGGCGCCGTCCAGTTTGGCCATCATCTCTCGCGCATCCTGGGCCGTATTGACCACCTCCGGCTGGCTGGTCTTGAGGAATTCCTGGATCTGTTTACCGGCCTGGCCGATGTTGCGAATCTGCTCGTTGTATTCGGCGATGTTGATCTGGCCGAGGGCGCTGTCCACTTTCCCCAAAATGGAGTGGAAGCGGTCGATGCTTTCGCCCAGCCTGCGGAAACGGGAGCCCAGGTCCTCGCCCTCGATCTGGCTTTTCACCTTACTGAGCACCTGCTGGGCCGTGATCATGATGTCCTTGTTCTCGCCGACGACCGTATCGTACGCCTGCATCGGTTCGGCGAAAACCGGTGGCGGCGTGATCGAAATGGCTTTTTCCCCGATGAAATTCAAAGTGGTGATTTCGAACTTCGAGCCCTTGGGCACGATGAACTTCTGGTTCATCTGCAATTGAATGAGGATGCTGTTCGGTTCGAATTTGACCCCCTTGGTCGTGCCGATGCGGTAACCGCGCATGAAAATCGGGGACTGGTCGCGCAGGCCGGTGACTTCGGGAAAGCGGACATACAACACGTAGTTGTGGGAAAAGAAGATGTTTTGGGCCGACAGCCAGATGATGGCCAGCAGGAGGATGCCGAAGCCGAAGAAGATGATGACGCCCGAAATATAGCTCATCTTTTTATAGTCCATTGTTCTCTCCCGTCTCATAAAGAAATTCCAGCATCTCGGCCGAAATCTCGTCTTTGCCGCCCACGAACACGATCCGGCCGTCCTTCAATAGCGCCACCCGGTCCGAGACGTCCTGCATGAGCTTGATGTCATGGGTCACGATGATCGACGTCACGGCGATCTCGCCGCGCAGCATGCGGATCAACTCGGAGACCTTTTCCGCGCTGCCCCGGTCAAGCCCGGTGGTCGGTTCGTCGTAGAACATGTATTTGGGCCGTTTGATCATGGCCCGGGCGATAGCCACCCGTTTTTTCATCCCGCCGCTGAGTTCTTCCGGAAACTTATCGAGAACGCTGTTGTCCATGCCGACGAAGGCCAAGGCCTGAGAGACCTTTTCCGCGATTTCCGCCGGGGTGATTTTCTCGTGCATCTGCAGAAACAGGCTCAGGTTGTCGTTCACCGTGAGAAAATCGAACAGGGCGCTGTTTTGGAAGACGAAGGCGATATCCTTCTGAACGTCCCGAAATGCCTTTTTCGTCAGGCCGACAACATTGACGCCGTCATACTCGATGGTTCCCGCATCCGGCTCCAACAGGCGCACCAGCGCCTTGATGAACACGGTCTTGCCCTGCCCGCTGGGACCCAAAATGACGATCGTTTCGTTATCCCGGATGTCCAGGTCGATGCCTTTCAGAACCGGCTGGCCGTCGAAGCTTTTATATAATCCCCGAATGGTGATCATAAGAGGAGTTTCCCGAGATAGTAATCGATGATGACGATCGCCACCGCCGAGACCACGACCGCCATGGTCGAGGCGTCTCCCACACCGCGCGCGCCGCCCGTGGTTTTCAAGCCGAAATAGCTGCCGGTCAGCGCGATCAGCACACCGAAAGCGATCGGTTTGAGGACGTTGCCGAACACCATCTCGAAATTCTTGTACCCCATCTTCATGCCGTCCACGAATTCCTGGGTGGTGGTCCAATCGCTGATGACGCAGGAGACGAAGAAGGAACTGAACATGGACAGGAAATTGGCGAAGATGGTCATGACCGGCAACATGATCAGCCCGGCCACCACGCGCGGCATGACCAAAAATCCCACCGGGTCAAGCGACATTGTCTCCAGCGCCTCGACCTGCTCCGAAATCTTCATGCTCCCGATTTCGGCGGCCAGCGAGGCCCCCAGTTTTCCGGCCAGGACCAGCGACAAGATGATCGGACACAGCTCGATGATGCTGGTCTTGAAGATGGTGTTGATGACGACATAGCGGGGCAAGAGCGAGGTCGTCTGATAGACGCCCTGCACGGTGGCTCCCAGGCCGACGAAGATGGCGATGACCGAGGTGATGGGGAGAGTTTTGACGGAGAAACTGTACAACTGTTCGATCAATTGACGGCGGTAAAACCAGATCGACCCCAGAGAACGGATGGTGCTTACCAACAACGCCGCGATTTCATAGACCGAGGTAAAAAAGAAGATTCCCTTTTCGCCCAGCCGTATGTACCGTTCCTGATTCATCCGTCTCCAATCACTTCAACCCGGCCGTCCGCCGCAGACAAACAGGGCGTAATATAACAGGAATTGTCGTCAATTCAAGAATTATTGGTATAGATTGACCATGAACTCCGAGATTGTCGCTAGTAAAGACCCGCGCCTGTCGCGCCCGCGCAACTTATTGCCGCACAGCATATTATTAGTTGGCGCCGGCCCCGCTTCGAAGCTGAATCCCCTTGATATGGCGCACGAACAGTCGGTGTTTAAACTTGACTGGTGAGGTCCGGAATCGCGACTTTTACAAGGCGACTGTGCTTCGGGGGATCCACTCACCCAGTATGACCTCATCCGCGCCTCAGGGGGCGCATCAACCGGGAAAGGAGCGGCCATGAAGAAATATATGGCTGAATTGATCGGAACCATGGTGCTGGTGCTGATCGGCTGTGGCAGCGCCGTCATCGCCGGAAGCCACATCGGTTTTCTGGGCATTTCTTTCGCATTCGGGCTGGCGGTGCTGGTCATGGTGTATGCGATCGGGGGCATCTCCGGTTGTCATATCAATCCCGCCATCACCATCGCCATGCTGACGGCCGGGAAGATAAGCGGGAAAGATACGATCTTCTATCTGATCGCCCAGTTCGTCGGGGCGTTGATCGGCGCCGGGATCCTGTTGGGGATCGCCTTCGGCAAGGCCGAATATGCCCTGACCGTCAACGGTCTCGGGCAGAACGGGTATGGCCTTCATTCGCCCG
Source organism: Candidatus Zixiibacteriota bacterium (assembly GCA_028700875.1). Classification (GTDB taxonomy): domain Bacteria; phylum Zixibacteria; class MSB-5A5; order GN15; family JAAZOE01; genus JAAZOE01. The sequence goes on from JAQVRW010000086.1 coordinate 6,690, forward strand.
ACCAGTATTCGATGGGCGCCTGCCTGCTGGCGGAGATCGTGCTGACGTTCATCTTCCTGTTTGTCGTCTTCGGCGCGACCCATCGCGACGCCCACAAAAAATTCGCCGGAATCGCCATCGGGCTGACGCTGGCTATCATTCACATGGTCGGTATCCCAATCACCGGCACCTCAGTCAATCCGGCCCGTAGCTTCGGCCCCGCGATACTAGCCGGCGGCGATGCCATCGGTCAATTATGGCTGTTTATCGTCGGGCCGATCATCGGCGGGATTCTGGCCGCGCTTGTCTGGAAGGAATTGTTCGAAGGAAAACAGGCGACTCAGGCCTCGTAACGAAGATTGTCGTCCCGGAATTTCCGGGCTTAGGGCACCATGGCCTGTCCCCATCGGCGCGGACGGGTTACCAACGATACGGAAACCAACGGCGTCGGGAAGGGATTCCCGACGCCGCGAGTGTCGAAAAAGTCCGCCGTCGCGTGACCGTTAAGCGTCTTCGGCGTGCGTGTCGTCACGATCTCGGACCGTTGACGACAATCGTAAAGATTCTATTTACAGGTTTAAAACGGTATGAGTATGCATTGATGGTAGCCAAGGTGGTCGCCTATATCGCGGCCGCCGTCCTGACCGATGGATTGGCGCTTATCGCCAAATTGATCCTCATCCTCGCCGATGCGGTGGAGTTTGCCGTTAAACTCGCGAATCTGGATAAACTCAATGCCATGGCCCTGGCGACGATATAACCGGCCAACAGCCCCGGCGGGAAACCCTCCCGCCGGGGTCATACATAATACATCAGAACCGTTTCTCATAGACATGGCAGTACGGTTGCTGTCCGTTATGGTCATAGTAATCCTGATGGTACTGCTCTGCCTCCCAGAACAAGCCGGCCTTGGCCAGTTCGGTGGCGACCTTGTATCCCTTGGCCCTTAGAATTCCAATGAGTTTCTCGACAGTCGCTTTTTGCGCATCATCGACATAGAAGACCGCCGAGCGGTACTGATCGCCGATATCCGGCCCCTGACGGTTGACCTGCGTCGGGTCGTGAATCTCGAAGAACAGCTTTGCCAATGTCTCGAAATTCGTTTTGGCAGGATCGAATACGACTTCGACCGTCTCGGCGTGTCCGGTCGTGCCGGCGCAGACTTGTTTGTAAGTTGGATTGGCCGTGTGGCCGCCCATATATCCGACACGGGCCGATAAGACCCCGTCGACTTTCTTCAACCAGTGCTCGGTGCCCCAGAAACAACCGCCCGCAAAATACGCTTTCTCGGTCTTCATGTCCTGGCCGACCGGAACGAAATTCAGCGAGATCGAATTGACGCAGTGGCGAACGTCCTTGGCCGTGAATTGCTCGCCCTCGAAGACATGCCCCAGATGTGCGCCGCACGCGGCGCAGGTGATTTCCGTCCGCCGACCATCGGCGTCGAGCGCGCGCATCACCTCCCCCGGAATTTCGTCATCGAAACTCGGCCAACCGCACCCGGAATCGAATTTGTCTTGTGATCGGTATAACGCCGCGCCGCATTGTTTGCAGGTATATGTGCCTGTGCCGGTGAAATCGTAATACTTGCCGGAAAACGGGGCCTCGGTTCCCTTATGCACGATCACCCGTTCTTCTTCCGGTGTCAGCTTATTATGGGTCATACTCTTCTCCGTTGTTTCCCCCTGCGCCTGAATGGTCCAGGGCAGAAAAACAAGCGTCGCCATCGCGATGATAATCCACCGGACCATCAGGCCCCTTCCCGTATATCGTGCCATTGCCGATCCCGCGGTGTTCGTTTCGCTCATTCGATCCATTCGCTTTCAATATACTTCAAATAGTAAACAACTTTTACCCCCCGTCGGTTCCAGGCCGAAAACGCCATGGATTCAACGCGGGGCCGACACCCGTCGGGGCGCGGGTGTTTTCGCGATCCCGTCCGGCGGATAGAATCGGGGAAACAAACGGACGGCGTTGTACGTCTTACCAAGAGAACCCTGTCGCTGTCGGCAAAGAGAACCACCACGGAGGCAATATGCGTTTTCATTTCATTCTTGCGGTCATATGCAGTCTATTGTCGGTGACTTTCATTTACGCGGACGGAATCTTCGACGCCATCGAGCGCGGCGACAGCCTGACGGTCAGGACTCTGCTGGCCGCACAACCGGATATGTTGAATACGCGGGGGCAGGACGGCCTGACTCCCTTGAACAAGGCGGCCTATAAGGGGCAACTGGTCATCGTGCGCGACCTGCTGGCTCTCGGGGCGGATTGGCGGCTCGGCGACAACGAGGCCAGTCAACCGATTCACAACGCCGCCATCGCCGGGCAAACCGGCGTCATCGAGTTGCTTCTGGACAAGGGCGCAGACATCAACGCGCAGGACATCAACGGCGAGACGGCGTTGTTGTATACGTTATTTTCCCGGAGGTTCCAAACAGCCACGCGATTGCTCGACAGAGGGGCCGACGTCAAACTCAGCAACACTCGGGGGGCCACGCCGCTGCATCATGCGGCAGCCCTGGGAAATATTGAATTATGCCGCCGGTTGATAACGATGGGGGCCGATGTCAACGCCGGCTCACGAGATGGGAGCACGCCCCTGCAATCGGCGGCGCTAAGCGGCAACCTGGAACTGGCCGGCTTGCTGCTCGATAACGGCGCCAACACCGAAGTTGCGAACAGCTATAAGAGGACCCCGCTTCTGCTGGTCGCCAGAGAACGGGGCGACATCGCCATGGCGACCTTGCTGCTCGATCGCGGCGCGGATATCAATGCCGTGGATCGTTTTGAAGACACCCCTCTTTCATTGGCGGCCTGGCGCGGATTTCAGGGTTTGATCGATCTTCTGCTCGAACGGGGCGCCGCCCTTCCCGCCACGCCCGAAAGACGCGTCGAAGTGGCCTCATATTGTGCCGAGCGTGGTCTGCCGAAACTGCTGGCGCGCCTGATCGACGCCGGCACCGACATCACCCGGCAAAACGGCGCCGGAAAAGGCTTTTTGCACGCCGCCGCGGCCGGTGGTCCCGACGAAATCTGCGGTATGCTTCTTGATCAAGGCCTGGCCGTCGACGCAAAAGACGTCTACGGCCGAACGCCGCTGCATTATGCGGCCGAACGGGGCCGGACGGAAGCCTGCCGTCTGCTGCTTTCCCGCGGAGCTTCGGTCGATGCCAGGAGTGTGGCCGGGCATTCGCCGTTCAATCTGGCTCGGGAATTCGGTTACGATTCGACCGCCGCCCTGCTAGTCGAAAAAGGGGCCTCGACTGTCCCTCCCGCTTTTCCCCGTCTGGAGGGTCCTTATCTTGGCCAGACCC
>JAQVRW010000087.1 GCA_028700875.1 Candidatus Zixiibacteriota bacterium
TCTTGAACAAGTCGGCGGCATCGGGAATCGAGATATAGGCCATCGAGGCGTCATATTCGTACATTCCGGTCTCGAAAATCGCCCGAACCTCGAACCGTTTCACGCGTGGCTGTGCGCCCGCGCGAAGCTTTTCCCCCTGCAGAGAAAAAAGCATCAAGGGATCACCGGGTATGACATTGAGCCGGGCCGCCAGCGACTTGCCAATAATGATGCCCCCCTCGCCCTTATCGTTGGGCGACAAATCGTATCTTCCGGACAGGATAGTCGATTCGAGGCCGCTGACGCGGTTTTCCAACGGCGGGTCGATCCCGCGGACGACGATGCCGTCGCCGGTCTCCTCCGAGGCCACCGCCGCCTTGTAATAGATAAACGGCGCCGCCGCCACGACCCCCTCTACCGTCTTCAATTCGGCCATAGCCAACTCAGGATCGGCGATGACCCGGTCGAACCGGGGGTAAACCGTGATATGAGAGGTGACGCCGAGGATGCGGGTGCGCAATTCTGTTTCGAACCCGTTCATCATCGACATGACAAAGATCAACGCAGCCACGCCGACAACTACGCCGCCGATGGAGAAGAAGCTGTTGAGGGAGATAAAGAGGCCCCGGCGGCGGGACATCAGGTATCGGCGGGCGATGAACCATTCATAGCGCATGGGGGGCTCGCTGTTTTTTGGGACTGTGACGGCTGGGGACGACAGCGGCTTTTTTTACACCATCCCTCGAACGAGATTCTTCGCTTCGCTCAGAATGACAATTTGGAGGTGAAGAAAACCACTGATCACCAAGATCCTTCCATTCGGGATTCATGGATTCGATCATGGCGATCTTTTTGGACCGTAACCAGCCTTTGATCTGCTTCTCACGGTGGATTGCAGCTTGAATGTCCGAAGTTTCCTCAAAATAAACCAAACGCACAATATTGTACCTTGCGGTAAATCCTGGCATCAACTTGTGTTTGTGCTCATACATGCGACGCATTAGGTCGTTAGTAACACCTGTATACAGAGTCCTGCTCTTGTTGGCCATTATGTAGACGTAGTAGTTCTTCACCGAATCAACATCCGTTCTTCCGCAATTTCCTCGCTGTCATTTACTGTCCTCCCCCCCCCGCCACTACACTATTTCGAGTATTCCCCCTACCCTGTCACCCTGAGCGAAGCGAAGGGTCTCATTACCCTGGACTTTTTCTCCCCGCTTTGTCACCTCGAACTTTCCCCCCTACCCTGTCACCCTGAGCGAAGCGAAGGGTCTCATACGTTCACCCCTGCCCCAATGAACCCATCGCCTCATTCCGGGCGCATCTGCGGGAAGAAGATCACGTCCCGGATCGAATGCGAATCGGTCAGAAGCATCACCAGCCGGTCGATGCCGAACCCCAGGCCGCCGGTCGGCGGCATGCCGTACGACAAGGCCATGATGAAATCCTCGTCCAGCCTGTGCGCCTCGACATCGCCGGCCTCGGCGACTTTCCCCTGATCCAGAAACCGTTGTTTCTGGTCGATCGGGTCGTTCAGCTCGGAAAAGGCGTTGCCGCATTCCATCCCCCCGATGAAGACCTCGAACCGCTCCACCAGTTTGGGATTGGCGCGATGCACCTTGGCCAACGGTGAGACGTCCCGGGGGAAGTCGATGATAAAGGTCGGGCTGATCAGTTGCGGTTCGGCATACTTCTCGAAGAACGCCTCCACCACCTTGCCGTGAATCATGAGACCCGTCGTGTCGATACCATCGTCCTTGGCCAATTTGACCGCGCGGTCATAGTCGAAATCGGACAGGTCCGGCCCGCCGTGGGCGACGATGGCGTCGAGCATCGATATCCGTTTGAACGGCGGCCCGAAATCGATCCGGTTGCCTTCGTAGACGATTTCGGTTTTCCCGAACACGGTCGTGACCACGCTCCGCAGGAGGTTTTCGAACATGGCCATGATATCGGTGTAGTCGGCATAGGCCTGATACAGTTCGATCATGGAGAATTCCGGGTTGTGCAGCCGGTCCATCCCCTCGTTGCGGAAATCCTTGCAGAACTCCCAGACTTTGTCGAATCCGCCGACGATCAGCCGCTTGAGATACAGCTCGTCGGCGATGCGCAAATACAGATTCATGTCGAGTTTGTTGTGCCGGGTGGTGAATGGTTCGGCCGAGCCGCCGCCATAGAGCGGCTGCAGAATCGGCGTCTCCACCTCCATAAATCCCTCGCGTCCCAAATGCTCGCGGATGGCGGCGATAATCTTTGACCGCAGCCTGAACGTCTCGCGAACTTCGGGATTGACGATCAGGTCGGCGTACCGCTGACGGTACCGGGCCTCCTTGTCGGTCAGGCCATGATATTTTTCCGGAAGCGGATGCAGCGATTTGGTCAACAGTTCGAACCGGGAGACATTGAGCGTCTTCTCCCCGGTACGGGTGGTGAACAGGGTTCCGGTCAGGCCGACAATATCGCCGATATCGAGCAGGCCGAACAGCGTCCACAGTTGTTCGCCGATGATATCCTTCTTGACATACCCCTGCAGAGGGCCAAATTCATCCTGGAAATGGAAGAAGGCGGCTTTGCCCATCACCCGGACGGTCATGATCCGGCCGGCCATAGTCAGGACGGCCTGTTTTTCGACCAATTGGTCGAAATTGTCGAGCGCCTGCCGGGTATTGGAATCGCGCTGGAACCGGTACGGGAAGGGATTGATTCCCATCGCTTTGAGCTGTTCCAGCTTGGCCATGCGGGCAGCGATGACCTGATTGAGCGGTTGTTCTGTTTCCTGCGGTTTGCTTTCGTCGTTCATATTTATCCAAATCCTTGTCGTTATCTTCCAGCCGTCCCATAAACAGGGACGTCACCATAGAGCAGATAATATACACAATTTTGCATCGCAATGGCAATCACCTTGGGAAGCTTTTTGGGGGGGACGAACTACAGTTACAGACAGTGCCCTCCAAAAAGCTTTACACTCGAAATGCGCACGATACCGGCTATAAAGTAGAGGATGCATTTCATCTGTCGCGACAAAACTTCGCCGCAGCAAAGGAATTTGGCGTTTGGTCGCGCTGCAGGATGATAGCATAAAGGAAGCACCGTAATCGACTTACAATCCAGATAGCGTGACACTGCCAGACAAGTGGATTTACCATCCAAAATCGTCAGGAATTTTTTGTTCGGACACGTCAGTTAGAATAGCTCCGCTGTCTTCTCTGTAGCGCGGAATGGGCGGTCGCGGCCGATTTTTTTGGACGTTAGAAAACCAATTTCTTCCAAACCTTCCAAATCTTTGCGGGCGGTTACTTGGGAAATCCCATACACTCGTGCATGCGTCCTGATTGAGGTCGCGGCATCGGGATTCTTGTGCAAATGGCGGAGAAGTTGGATTTGTCGGTCGTTAAGGCCGTATTCTTCTCTCGCCAGACGCGTCATCCGTCTGTTTTCTTCGGTTTTGCGTTTCGCATAAGCCACAAACACCCGCTTGGCCTGGGCGAGTTTCCGAATATTATAGTCCAAAAAATAGGTCAGATCGTTGTCGTCCTGTTCGCTATAGATGTATGCGTCACGGTATTGTGCGGGAGAGGCTTTAATAACCCGAGATATGGGCAGATAGGCAAATGCCCAATACCCCTTTTTTATCACATACCAATAGAAAAGGATTCTCGCCAGTCGGCCATTTCCGTCGACAAATGGGTGCAAGTAACCAATCCAGAAATGAAGGAAAATGGCCTTTATCACGGGATGTATAAATTGCCGCTCATCGATTTCATCATTTGCGTACTGGATGAGACGCGGCAATTCCTGCCGGAGGAATTCCTCCGACGGTGGAATGTGGTAAATGACTCCGGTGCTTGCATCGGCGACCGCGATATCGTCGGAATTCGTACGTAATCGTCCGATGTCGGCCGGTGGGAGTGTATTTTCTGTCAGAATACGATGGAGGTCCATGAGCATGGTCATGGTCATCGGTTGGCTCTTCAGAGATTCCTCCACTTCGAGCATTGCACAATAATTGTTCAATATCATCTGTTCCGAACGATTGGCCGGTTTATGTTTTTCCGAAAGCATCCGCTTGGCCGCCTTTCGAGTCGTATTGGCGCCTTCAAGCTGAGAGGATGCGATGGCTTCCTCCATAATACCACGCGATATGAAACGACGGCGAACCGTAGGGTCATCGATGAAGATCGAAGCCAGTGTTCCGCCCAATTCCATGTCAATCACGTGCAGAAATTCCTCCATTCCCGGCAAACGAAGCCAGGAAAAGGGGTCGCCTTTCTCGTCGCATATCAGCGTCGAGGTCCTCTGAAAAGGAGAGTTGCGAAGCGTTTTAATGAAAGCCCAGAACTCTTCGGCCGTGACGTCGTCCGGGCGAGCTAGATAACGGACTTTGTCCCAAAACAAATAGCGCGGAGATTGCGCCCTGCCCGCGTACTCCCGGACCTCATTTTGATGCTTCTGCAAAATGTCCCAAACGCGTCCATATAGATCGCCGATATCCGGTTTCTGAAGTCTGTAAACTTCCATGATTCAGCCTCGCATTCTATTGCGCACATATAAAGACTTTACACGTTGTTTATATATACTTTATATATCGGCAAATGTAAAGATATTCCGCCAACTTTACATATTACAAGCAAACCTTCCGAATAAGGAATTCTGACATAGACAGAGTGCATAGAATTGCATACACATAAAGACTTTACTCTTTATTTATATATACTTTATATATTGGCAAATGTAGAGCTTCTTCAGTAGATTTGCATATTGGGCGGCACGAGAACATTGTAAGTCATTGTAATATAACACTTTTTTACTTGATGGCGAAAATGGGGAGAGTCGAAAGTAATCAAGCATTGTCGCGGGTGATCAGGTCGGGGACGAGCGCCTTGAGAACGTCCCTGGACAGGCCATACAGGTCGGCCGACGGGTTCGCCTGACGGAAAAACGGCAGGTAATCGTCGGCAAAGACCGCCGCCAGGTAATCGAGCCGCTGATAGAAATCATCGGGCGAGAAGTGCGGTCTCTCCAGCGAGTAAGTCTCTCCGCGGCCGTCGCCTGAATGTCCCGGGTCGCAAATATCCTTTCCCAACACCCTGGCCAGTCGCCCAAGGCTGTAATCGGTATTATAGGCCGGATCCGCCCAATGATGGCCGCAACTGCTGTAATTGAGAAATACTCCCTGGGTGGGCAACTGGAGTTTGATCGTCCGGTCGAATCCCGAAAGCAATGTCAGCACGCAGGCCACGCCGGCCACCCCGATCGTTCCATTCTTGCCTTTGATTTCGGCCAGGGTGGCGGTCAGATCCTCCGGCTCGATCAATACGGTCGTCCGCTCATCGGCGAATCTCTCGACCGTCTCATTGATGGTGCAACCGGGATGGCATCGGGCGCACTCCCTAGGGGTTTCCCCTTCGGCGGCGACACAATCCCAGTCGCCGTAATCCTTGAGGCAAGCGGGAAGCACGATCACCCGTCGGTCGGTGGCCAGGAACGCTTGTCGATGGAGAAGGTTCAAGATGCCGACCGTGAGGGCGTTGCGCAGGTAGGTTTCGGCCGGTTTGAGTCGAAGAGGGTCCGGTTCTTTCCAGGAACTGTCGGCTTGGCAGGCGACGAAGTTATCGATGCCGTCGAGATACGGGGCCAGCAGATTCCCCCCGATACGAAGATAAGGCGTCAGTTTCAACATAGTCGTCCCGGTCGATGTCTTCGTTATAATATACGGGAAGAAAGGGGTTTGTTCAAAAGGAGTTCATTAAAGGCGATAGTTGCGATCATCACTGGACACGGGAGCACGATCCCACCATCCCGTTTTACTCGGTCGTGCCCGGCCGCAACGGGTTCATGCCGGCCGAAGTGTCGAATCCTCGCTCATTTCGACTGAAACGCCCAGTTCTCGCCGTCTTTCTGGTAGCCGCCCGAGACAATCACGTCCGAACCCCGCGCGACCACAAAGTCGGTGGGACCATGGAAGACGGAATTGATATCGTTCACATAGGCCGCCCTGGTGGCGGTGTAAATCATGACCCCTTTCGCGGGGTTGGCGGGATTCCGCCAGCATGAAATGAACCGCAGGTTGTCTCCGGCATAAACGCTGTCGGCGACGATCGTATCGCCGCGTACGGTAAACGGCAAAAGCTCGGCATATCGGGCCAGCCATCGATTCCCCGATACCGTTCCATAGACGATAATCACCTTGTCGCATAAATCCTGGGTCAACGCAATGCTATCGGGAAGAATGGGGCTGTCGCCGTAAAACAAGTCCCGAACCCCGGCGACATAGGCGTGGATTTTCCGTTGCGCGATAGTGTCCGTCTCGGCCGTCGGTACGATAAGGACTTTCTCCTCTCCGGACATGGAAACGGCATTCATGTTCCCCCGGAATTTATCGAGGCCGAATTCCTCGACGATATCGCTCTGCATCAAGCCATTGAAGACTGTCAACAATTCGGGATAGAAATCCGCAAAGGTTTTATATCGATCCCGCCGTGATTCGTACTCCTCCAGTTTGGCGGCCAGAAGGTCAACGTAGATGAATCCGTTGTTCCGATCATCGGCCAGGGAACGGTCGTGCGCCTCCGGGCCGCCCCTCCGGAAGAGCAACCGCGCCGTGACCGCCCGATCAATATGTTCGTCGACGCAGCTTTCCCAGGTCCCATATGCCTGACGAGTCATCTGCTCTTTGATCGGTTCGTATAGTCCGATATAATGCTCTATCGTATCGCGATAGCGCGCGGTGACGGGGTTCACGAATGAGTGGCCGAATTCATGCATGGTCAAATACCAGAAATCTTCCCGCCCGCCGAAGTAGGGCAGACCGCTTTCGCTTCCCATAGGACCGCCGACAAAGAAGATGTCCAACCCGCCGTCGGGACGAGCCGAACGCACGCCGAATCCCCCCGAATGGAACAGCGGCGCCAGAATGATATGATAGCTGTGCTGCCGGGCGCCGAAATACTCTTCCAAATCCTTTATATATTCCTCGCTGCTGATTGTCGTTCGAACCCGGGCAACCATGCTGTCATAAACGGCGCCATGATTCTTGTAAAATGTTTCGAAATCGGTTTCCCGGGCAAAATCCCGCAGAAGGACCATAAACCGATCCAACGCCTCTCGGCCCCCGGCCCGCATGAGGAGGAGGTCGTTGGGCCAGCCAATCGGTTTCAACTCCGGCGGGGAGGTGAAGTAAAGCATCGCCTCAACGGGAGCATCAAACGCGAACCCGATCGCGCTCAGGCTGTCGAACAGATGCACCACGGGATGATCGGCGAAGGGCTGAAAATGATCGATGACCTCTTTCCGGTACGGGAAATCAATGCGGGTGATCAATCCGAAACGGCCGTCATAATCGCTGACCGCCTCAAGGGCGGCCAACAATTCGATTCGCGGGTCGACTTCGATCTGAAGCTGTGGTATCGCTTCCTGGGACTGGACCATACCTGCCAGCAACATGACAAGGCCGACTACAATAGTGATTGGTCGTTTCATTGATCGCCCTCCTTTGATGAAATCAGTCAATTTAAAAATAGGAAATGTGTTGACGAAAAGGAAGCATTGTTTGATCGAAGCCGGGGCGGTTTTTTCTATCGCGTTGCCGCCCATATAGTTTCGCCGCATTTTGACCTTTCGCGCCCACTTTCGAGGGCGTTCTTCGATCAGGCGGCGCACGCCTCCCTCTTCGCCGGGACTATGACTATCTACGATAACAGAAACAGGAGGCCGGGCAATCCTCGACAATCGTTTTTACATATTCCAACGGATCCATTCCCCCCCTCCCTGTGGCTTGGAATCAAAAATGACCTTGACATTCCGGCGATGGCGGGTAAATTGAGGAGCCGCGTGACGGTTTGATTGCGTTGAGGTTACGCCGTGGTGAAGATCATCTGCGGGTTGGGCAACCACCCGACCGAATATCAACATACCCGGCACAACCTGGGCTACGATATCGTGGACCGTCTCGGCAAGAAGATGGTTTCGGCCCGGCCCGGCCGATCGGTGTGGTTTGAATATATCACCGCGACGGTCGGCGGCCAGGACATTTATCTGATTAAGCCGCTGACTTTCGTCAACCGGTCGGGAATAGCGGTGGCGGAAGCGATGCGGATGTTCGGGGCCGCACCATCGGAGCTCTTTGTCATAACTGATGATTTCAATCTTCCGCTGGGAACGTTGCGGATTCGCCTGCGCGGCTCCGCTGGCGGTCATCATGGACTGGAATCGATCATCGCCGAACTCGGCGCCAAGGATTTCCCCCGGTTGCGGGCCGGAATCGGACCGTTGCCGGAAGATCCCTCGGCCCGAGAACAACGCGTTATCGACTTCGTCCTGAGCCGGTTCCGTCCGGAAGAAGAAGAAATTGTCAAGCACATGATATCGCGGGCGACAGAGGCGATGGAGTTGGTCATAGCCGATCGTCTCGACGCCGCGATTCGAGTGGCAAACAGTGCCAACCCTACTCCGGGGGATTAACCTCCGGGGTCAACCACTGCCCGAAGGGAGGTGTACGAATGCCTGTCTATGACTGCACGTTAGTACTCAATTCCCAATTGGATGAAGCCGCTCTGGAAGCGGAAATCAAGAACGCCAAGGAGCTGGTCGAACGGCATGGCGGCAAGATTGTCGCCGACAACCGGATCGGGATGCGTCGGCTGGCCTATGAAATCCGCAAGCTGACCCAGGGATACTATGTCAGCCTGGTCTTCGAGGGCACGGGTGAAATTATCCGCGAGTTGGAGTCCAACCTGCGAATCAACGAAGCCTTCTTGCGGTTCTTGACCTGCCAGTTTCAGGAATTTCCGCCCCGCGACGAACGGCTCGGCCGTTGGGGAATGCAGGGCGGCCCGCGTCGTCATTATGATCGCGGCGAAGGTTACGGCGGTCCGGAACCGGCCTGGGGACCGGATGAGGAATAATGCCGCGGTCGGACCGAGAACGTCCGGCGACGGAAAACGTATTGCGAGGTGTTAGTTATGCTGGAAAAAAGAAAGCGGCGGCATTGCCGGTTCTGTGAAAATAAAGTCGAGGCGATCGACTACCGGGATGACCGCCTGTTGAAACGGTTCGTGACCGAGCGCGGGAAAATCATCCCCCGCCGGGTGTCGGGAAGCTGCGCCCATCATCAGCGCATGCTGACTACGGCGATCAAGCGGGCGCGCCATCTGGCGATCCTGCCGTTCACGGCCGAGACGTTCAAATAGGCTTCGAGAACGGCGTGAAGCCGAACGGCTTTTATGCACCGTTGGGCGCGATCCTGGGTGTGACCATGCCGCTGTGGATGGCCCTGCCCGTGGCCGGTTACCTGCTGGAAATCGCGTTGGCGATCACGCTGATCATGGCGGCCATCGAAGGGCGGTTATGGTTGGTGCTGGGAGCGGCGGTGGTCGGTCTGGCGCTGGCGGCGTTGCCGGCGATCGGCCCCGCGCCGATGGTTCTGTTCCTGCCGATGTGGTTGAAAGCCGTGATCGGGCCGGTGGCGCTGGGATTGCTGATGCGCGCCGGTCGTGTCGCCTTGGTGTCGTATCTGGGGGGAGCCGTGGTGACGGCAGCGGCCGTGTTGCTGTTTTACTGGCAGGGCGCCGAAGTGCTGAATGAAATGATGAACGGTGTGGGAAAATCGTTGACCACCATGCTGGATGCGAACATGAAGACTCAGGGGTACAACGCCGAGACGGTCACCGACGTGCTGGACAAGGTGACCGGCGGGATTGCCCTGGTGAAGCGGCTTTTGCCGGGCATCATGATTCTGTCCGGGCTGGGCCAGCTGTTTATCGGCTTTGCGGTGGTTGACCTGTACTATACCCGCCGGGACAGATACTTCCCGGGTTTCGGGCCTTTTGCCTACTGGAAGAT
>JAQVRW010000088.1 GCA_028700875.1 Candidatus Zixiibacteriota bacterium
TCGGCTACTTCAAACAACCCGGATTTAGCCCGGTCGGCGCCGGTGAAGGCGCCCCGTCGTTAGCCGAACAGCTCCGATTCCAAAAGCGATTCCGGCAATGCCGCGCAATTGACCGAAATAAACCGTTTATCGCGGCGACCGGAGGCGTAATGAATAGCCTTGGCCAGGAGGTCCTTGCCGGTGCCGGTCTCCCCCGTTATGGACACGGCCATGGCCGAGCCGGCGATTTGCCGAACCCGCGCCAGCAACTCCATGAAGGAGCGTGATTGGGTGATAATATTGGGAAAAGCACACTTCTCCAGAAGTTGCGCTTTCAGCCGGTAATTATCTTCGAGCAATTTTTCTTTTTGATATTCCGAGGCCTTGAAGGCGGCCAGATCGGCCAGCCCGACCGCGAAATTGACTTCCTTCTGCGAGAAGGGAGATGCCTCGGCACCATCGGGTCCGATCAGGCGATCGAGGTACATATACCCCACCACCTCGCCGCTCAATAGCAGAGGCAGGATCAACAGGCAACTGACGTCAGCCGGTTTGTCCGAGACAAGGCCGGCCAGAAGCGGCGCTTCGGCGGAATCCAGCACCAGAAGGGGCATCCCGGCAACCGCCCGATCACGGATGACAGCGGCGAACCGTTTTGTCGTCTGTTCCATGAGGTGATCGTCCACGCCATACCCGGCGATAACCTCCATCTCCTCGCCCTGCGCGGTCGTGACCATAAACGCCCGATCCACCCGCAACTTCTTGACCAGAAGAGTGAAGAGGGTATCCAGCGGACGATTCTTCAGATTCGAATACTCGGACCCGGAGACGAAATTTCCGAACAACTTGAATTCGTTGTCGTCCGACAGCGCCCGTTCGATCGCGTTATGCGAAAGATTCTTCAGGAAATCGTTGACCTTGATAGCGCCCGCGGTGTCGCCGACCGAACGGAACTCCCGAAGCGATTCTTTCAGATATTCGAGGGCTTCCCCGTTCTTGTCGTGCTGATGGAAATAGCGGGCCAGAACGTAATGACATTTGGCCAGATAATAGCTGTCGGAAAGGCGACGGAAAATATCTTCCGCCTCCTGCAACAGCGACAGAGTCTTCTGATCTCCGAGCCCCGATGATGCCTGCGGAATGGCGCCGAAGGTGAGGATGGAGCGCCCCAATTCGAATATGTCCCCGACCTCGCGCAGGAGTTCGATCCCCTTCAGGGCATGCCGACGGGCATCGACGGCCTCGCCGCGACTGAGAAAAACCGCGGCAATGACGCGATGGGACATGGCGATTTCCGATTTTTCGCTCAAACGGTGAGCCAGGTCGAGGGCCTTCTGCGCCACGCGCATTGCTTCGTCCCGATACCCCAATTCCAGTTCGACCTCGGCCAGACGACGCCAGCTTTGGCTCATCAGAGCCGATTCCGGGGCCAACTCGGCGGCCAGCGCCACCGCTCGTTCCAGATGCGTCCGCGCCGCGACGAAATCCTGCTTCTCGAAGGCCAGTTCGCCCAGATATTCGTAGCCAATGATTTCTTCGCGTTTGCGGCCATGTTCGACCGCCAGCCGTTTGGCCGCCTCGACGGCGGCTTCGGCCTGCGCGAACCGGCGGCGGCGGAGATACAGGTACCCCAGCGACAGATGATCCGCCACCAGACCGGGAAGAAACCGCTCGGCGGTGCTAATCTCCAAAGACCGCCGGAGGTTTTCCTCGGCCTTGTCCATTTCCCCGGTCAAGAGGAAAATACGGCCGAGGTTCGAAGTCAGGTAGGCCTTTTGGACCGGATCGGAGGCGGCATATTGAATCGCCTCTTGCACGTATTCGGCGGATTGGGGATAGTCTGAACGAAGATAATAAACTCTGGCCAGGGCGTTATACGCGTCGATGATTCCCTGCCGATCCTTTATCCGGCGGTAGGATGCCAGGGAGTCGCGGGCGGCCGCTTCGGCCGGCTTGAGATCTCCCAAAGCGGCATACCCTTTATATAGCAGGAGCTGGAGTCGACCGATACGGTGATTCAGGCTGGTGCCTCCCAGCAGCTCCAATGCCTCCTGGCATAGCACGATCGCCGGCTGATAGTCCTGCCGATCGATCGCGCGCTGAGCTTTCAACAGCCAGAGTAATCCTTTGTTGTATCCGTCCGGCCGATAATCCTCCTCCTCCAGTCGGGCCAATAACGCCAACGCCCGCTCGGAGGCACCCTCTCGGAAGAGGGTTTCAATCTCCACCAGCCGGGCGTCCAGCTCTATGAGTTGTTGTGAGGTCAAGCTCATTATTGTCTCAATTTGAAGTTAGTTACCCTATTTTGGCGGACTGGTAACCGTTGCCCGGACACCTCCGAATAGATTCATCTTTTTGGGCGACCGAATTTCGGTAGCAGTCACTCGCGAACCTTCGTTCCTGACCTCGGGTCCCAAAATCACCTGCCACCACGGGGCAATCTGTGACAGCACGCCTCCCATAAACGGCAATGGCAATTCCGGCGGATTGGGATCGATCACCACATGAACGATACCAATAGTGTCCGCAGGAGGAAGCGCCGGATTCTCGATCCAAGGATGCTCTCCTGCTATCACCGGTGTGGATTGGAGGAAAAGGACAACAAACGCGGCCGCGAACATCAGCCCGAGTAGCCTCGATACCGTCATGGTATCAACCTCCTCTTAGGGTTAAGTCAGCATGTCGCTGCGAGAAGTCCCGACGATGCAAAATCCGAAATCTGATCGCAGCTTATGCTCTATCCTAAGCTAAAATCCAACAATGAAATTGTCAAGCGGTTTCTTCAATATCGCAATTTCTGCGACTCCTTGCCAGGAACCATCAAACGCCCTGAATCGTCCGGAAATCCGCCCCGAGAGATCGATTCCTGCCGCGGACTCGAACCGGGTCGCGGGGCTTGACTTTCCGGCCGTTACGGCGTTATGTTTGCTTCTTACGAGGAAAGCGGGAAAAGGATGCACGGGCAGTCCAAAAAAAACCCCAAGGGCCGCAATCAGACGTATGTGAAGGGTCGACGATGATGAAACAGATGGTCATTGAACAGGCCGACCGGGTGTTCCATCTGCCTCCGACGGCAGAGGATTACCTGCCTCGCCGGGACCGCACGAAGCTTTTGGGCCGCGAAGTGTTGGACCTGGCTCGCTTTTCCTGGCCCGAGGGAACGGTGACGAAAACCAACGGCGATGATCACCAGTTTGCCACCGACGACGACCTGGCGGCACTGGCCGAAAAGACGGCCGCGTGGTACCAGCGGCGTTTCGGGGCCGGAATCAATCCGAAAAAAGAGATCTTCATCGGCGGCGGCATCCGACAAATTCTCAACCTCGTGGCGCTGTCGTTTTTCAATCCCGGAGAGATGGTCCTGACCCCCGACCCGGGTTATTGGCATTACCGCGCGGCCGTATCGCTGGCCTCGGCCGATCCGATCATGTATCACCTGGGTGAACGAAACGGCTACCGTCCGGTCGTCAACCGAATCGAGGGGAACGTCGCCCGGCTGGCCAAGGGGATGATCATCAATTCGCCCCATAATCCGACCGGCGCCATGCTCTCGCTGGAGAATCTGAGCGAACTGCTTCATGTGGCCGGCAAAGAAAATCTCATCGTGATTCTGGATCATGCCTTCGAGACTCTCATCGACGGTTATCAACCGGCGTCGTTCTTCGCCCTTCCCGGCGGGAGAAAAGTGGCCCTGGAGTTGTATTCCTACGCCTATAACATGGGTTGCCCCTACCCCGCCCTGGGATTCGCCGTGGGCCAAAGGGCCTTTATCGGGGGGCTCCGGGACATGGCCGGGACATTCGGTTTTCGCCTTACCCGGCGACAGGTGCGGGATGCCATGGCGGGCGACGCGGACCTGCGCTCGCATCTGGATGAAATCAAGAGCGGATGGACGCATAACCGGGAACAGGTCGACGGCCTCTGCCGCACGCTGGGACTGGTTCCTTCGGGCGAACGCGGCGGACCCTACTATTGGGCCAAACTTCCCGGTCGAAAACAATCGCATCAATTTTGCCGGCGCTTGTATGTCCGGTGCGGCATCATGGCCCTTCCCGGAGTCGCCTTCGGTGAAAACGGCGAAGGATTCGTCCGGTTATCACTGACCGGTCCCGAAGATATGTATCACAAAGCGACAGAGGCGGCCGGACGTTTCTTCCTGACCGCCCATGATCAGGGAAAGCACGATGGATAGGATTCGCCTTGTCAACATGACCTTTTATGGTTATCATGGTGTCTCCACGGCGGAGAAGGAAACGGGACGCCGCTTTCAGGTGGATTGTGAACTGGCGGTCGATCTGGCCGAGGCCGGCAAGACCGACCGGTTGATGAATACGATAGATTACTCCGCCGTCTATGATCTGATCGCCGATATCGTGCAGAACACGTCGTTCTCGCTTCTGGAGGGGTTGGCGGGGACGTTGGCGATGCGCATCCTGGAGGTTTTTCCGGTTGTCGAGGTGACCGTCCGGGTGCGGAAGATGGTTCCCCCCATCAGCGGATATGTGGATTATATCGAGGTGGAGGTTACACGACGGCAGACGACACCGGAAAAACTCCTGCCGCCGCAAAACGATCATGAGTGAGATGGTTTTCCTCCTGCTCGGCTCCAATCTGGGCGATCGTTGCGCCATGCTCGACGAGGCGACACGACGCTTGGCCGGAACCGCCGGCCTGACGCTGGTGGCGGCCTCCTCCACTTATTCATCTCCTCCGATCGATTGCCCTTCGGGCAGTCCCGATTTCCTGAACCGGATGCTGAAATTGAGCTGTGCCCTGGCGCCGGAAGCGCTACTGGATGCCACCGAGGGAATAGAAACCGTCCTGGGACGAAAGGGCAAAGGGGGCAACGTCCCCCGGATCATCGATATCGATATTATTCTGTATGGCGACCGGGTCGTACGGACCGACCGTCTGGTGATTCCACACCCGCGGATGAATCGACGGCCGTTCGTTTTGATACCGCTACGCGAAGTGGCCCCGGAGGCCGTCGATCCGACCACCGGGCATCGGTATGCCGATCTGCTGCCCGATCTCGACAGTCAGGGTGTAGTCAAGTACAAGGAGTCCGCCGGTGTCCAATGAACAACCTCACCATATCGCCATCGAGGGCGTAATCGGCGTCGGCAAAACCAGCCTGGCCAGGCTGTTGGCCGAGCGATTGGAAGCAGGACTGCTTTTGGAGGAAGCCGCCGATAATCCGTTTCTGGCCGATTTCTACCGCGACCGCAAACGGTTCGCCTTCCCCACCCAAATATTCTTCCTGCTGTCGCGTTATCAGCATCAACAGCGCCTGGTGGAACGCGACCTGTTCGTGCGCCAGGTGATCTCCGATTACATGTTCGAAAAAGACGTCATTTTCGCCTCCGTCAATCTGGCCGAACGGGAAATGGCGCTTTACCATAAAATGGCAGAGGTCCTGAAACGGGACGTGGCCACGCCCGATTTCGTTCTTTACCTCCAAGCCTCCACGCCGGTCATGATGGGACGGATTCGCAAACGCAACCGGTCGATCGAAAAAGGAATCGACGCCAATTATATCGATTCCCTGAACGAAGCCTACAATTCGTTTTTCTTCCACTACAACGACGCCCCGCTGTTGGTCGTCAACACCGACAAGATCGACTTCGTCGCCCATCCCAAACACCTGGATGACCTGGTGGAACAAATCAAAAAACCCCACACCGGCACGGTCTATTACTCACCGGCCGGCGATCTGGATATGGGGCCTCTGAAGGAATAATCATGTCAACGATAATTGAACGAAAGAAAATCACCACGCGGACGTTTCCCCGCCGGAAGCAAAAAGGGGAAAAGCTGGCCATCCTGACCGCCTATGACTATTACACCGCCCGGATCCTCGACACGTGCGGGATGGATGGGGTCATGGTAGGAGATTCGCTGAATATGGTCGTCTATGGCCACAAGACGACGTTATCGGCCGAGATGGACAAGATGCTGTTTCACACTAGGGCCGTGGCCGATGCCGTCCGGCAGGCGCTGGTCATCGCCGACATGCCCTTTCTGTCCTACCAACCTTCGGTGGAAACGGCTATTTTCAACGCCGGGCGGTTCTTGAAGGAAGCCGGGGCAGAGGCGGTCAAGCTGGAGGGGGGAATCGAGATCGTCCCGACAGTCAAGCGGCTGATCGAACTGGGCATCCCGGTGATGGGACATATCGGCATGACGCCGCAGTCGATCCATCGACTGGGCGGCCCCCGCGTGCAGGGACGGGAAACGGAACGGAACAGCTACTTTATCGAATCGGCCGAAGCTTTGGATGAGGCCGGATGTTTCGGTTGCGTTCTGGAACTGATGACCGCGCCGTTGGCCAAAGAAATCACCGAACGGGTGACCATGGCCACGATCGGAATAGGCTCCGGCCGGTTCTGCGACGGCCAGGTGCTGGTCATCAATGACATCATCGGTTTGTACGAGGACACCCATCCCCGTTTCGTCCGCCGCTATGCCAATGTTGGCGCCGAAATCGAGAAGGCGGCGCGGGGATTCGCCGACGATGTCCGTTCGGGAAAATACCCCAGCGACGAGGAATCGTTTTTGGAATGACGACACTCACCGTCACCAACGCCATCATCGCCCAGCAGGAACTTTCCCGCCGTCTGGCCCGAAAAGGCAAAACGATCGCCATCGTGCCGACCATGGGCGCGCTTCACGAAGGGCATCTGTCTCTGATTCGCCGCGGTCTGAAAAAGGCCGACGTCGTCGTCACGACTATTTTCGTCAACCCGACTCAATTCGCTCCTAACGAAGATTTGAACCGTTATCCCCGCGATCCCCAAGGCGACCTCAATAAGATCAAGCAGGCCGGTGGTCAGGTGGTTTTCATACCTTCGGCCGCCGAGATGTATCCCGAAGCTTTCGAGACCTATATATCGGTCGAGAATCTGACCCGGACTCTCGAAGGCGGCGTTCGGCCCACTCATTTTCGCGGGGTCACCACGGTCGTGGCCAAGCTGTTCAATATCGTCCGGCCGGACGTGGCCTTGTTCGGGATGAAGGATTATCAACAGGCGATGGTCCTCAAACGGATGACCGTCGATATGAACTGGCCGATCGATTTTGTTATCTGTCCGACCGTCAGGGAAAAGGACGGTTTGGCATTGTCGTCGCGAAATCGATTCCTCTCCCCCGAATCGCGCCGGCAAGCCCCTGCACTGTACCTGGCTTTGCGCGCGGCGCGACGACTGGTCCGCGAGGGAAAAACCGATGCCGCCAGTATCGAAAACACGATGCGCGCGATTATCGGACAGGACGCCCCCTCCGCGATTGTCGATTATATCGCTTTCACTGAGATGGAAACCCTGCGGCCGGTGAGCATCATTGGGAAACAAACGGTGGCCTCGCTGGCGGCGCGTTTCGGAACGGTGCGGTTGATCGATAACCTGAAGATCGCGTAGAGTCGCATCGCCGGGTGCCCCGCCCCTCCGCTAAGAACGGTGGGGATAATAATAATGAATGATTTTCGTAGGGGCGGACCCGCATGTCCGCCCGGATTATTTTGGGCCGACACATCGGTCGGCCCCTACAACCAATATCTGATCCCAATGTTGGGGCGCGGTCTCCACGCCCGGAACATCAATGCTATGCAACGGGCCGGAAAACCCGGCCCCTACAACTCAAATCGATTTATTGCCGTAGGGGCGGTTCGCGAACCGCCCGATCTGATTTTTGCGGCGGCTGGAACCCCTTCCTGCCGCCCTTATCGTTTGTTTTTGCCCGGAAACCCAGTATATTGACTCAGTGGCAATCATCTTCGTTATCGCGGCGGCCATTGATATGAATCGAAAATTTATCGTTCTAGAAATTTTGGCGATCCTCGCGTTTGCCTCCCAGACGCATGCGGATTGGATCAAGGGAATATTCTCAGAAGAAGCTGGGATCGATTCCCTTGAACGATTCTTGGTTGTCCGCGATATCGACTCCTGCCGCGTTCTCGGCGAACCGATTGTTCCGTTGGGCGATATTAACGGCGATAGTTGTTCCGATGTATTATTAGTCCGCTCTGAAGGCAGATGCTTCGAACCGAACCCATCTTTCCTGTTCTATGGCGGGCGTCCACCTGATAGTATCTACAACGGACAATATGGCAATTTCTGGATAATGACCGCCAATATCGGAGATATAAATGGAGACGGTTATGATGATATAGGCAATTTCCGATGTCTGCCCAATCATGTTGAAATCTGTTATGGAAGCGAAGTACTCACCGATATTGCTGAAGACACCGTTCAAGATATTTACACTGAATTTACCCGCGCCGCGGATATGGATAATGATGGGTGCCTGGAATTGCCATTGAGTACTAATGTAAACGGTGGCCCCGTGGATATTTTCCAGATTGATTCAACAGGTGTACTTACTCCCGTTGAATATGTCATTTTCGATACATCGAGGAGTTTTGGGGGCAATCTGGCCACGGGAGATTTCAATGGCGACGGCAATCCTGACTTGGCCGTAGCCGCATTCCTGGGGAGGGATTCGTCCTTCGTGAAATTCTATTGGGGTGGTCCTGGCTTTGATACGATCCCTGACTTCGAGATTTGGCGGAAGGCGGAGAATTTTGGTTCGAGGATGCTTCCGTTAGGCGATTTCAATGGAGACGGATACGAGGATATCTTCATCGATGGCGGGGTAGCTGACGGGTGGTCAATCCCCGGCGGCATCTTCTTCGGCGGTCCCTATATCGACAACACTCTGGATATTGTTACCAATCGCTTTACGTATGGAGGCTATTTCAACTCCACCTCGGCGGCGGTCGCGGGGGATGTGAACCATGATGGGTACCCGGATCTGGTCATAGGCGTTGACTTTGACCCCGGATCTCTGTATGAAATGAAGATATTTCTTGGCGGTCCGGAGGCTGATTCCATACCGGATGTGTACCTTGAAAGTGGGTTAATCACGCATCGGCAAATGAACCTGGGGTCGGTTGTAGCTGGTGTGGGTGATTTCAATGGCGACGGGATCGATGATTTTGCGGGTCGGTCGCGGACGACTTCGGGATGCTGTTGGTGGGGGGAAGTGAATTTCTTTGCCGGTTGGGACAGTGACGCCTCCGATGTCGGTTACGAATTTGAACCGACCTACCCGAAGGCTTTCGACCTTAAGCAGAATTATCCCAACCCCTTCAATCTGTCAACCACGATCGAGTTTGATCTACCGCGGCATAGCCATGCGAGGCTGGTCGTCTATAGTCTATTAGGGGAACGTATTACCACCCTTCTTGATCGTGACCTGCCCGCTGGCCTGCACCGGGTGACCTGGGCTGGCGCGGATTCTTCGGGCCATACCGTTGCGTCGGGGGTATATTTCTATCGCGTCGTCACCGACGCCTATTCCCAAACCCGCAAGATGGTTCTGATGAAATAGACCATACGGGCCGGGAAACCCGGCCCCTACGGAAGTGTCTGCTTTTGAGTAGGGGCGCGGTTTCCGCGCCCGCAAATCATCACGGGCGCGCAATTGGACGCCCCTGTAAGAAACTGAACTTACATCTTGATATACCCGGCGGGGTTGGTGATCTGACCGGTCAGGGCGGAAGCCGCGGCGGTGGCGGGAGAAACATAGAATAACTCGCCGTCGCAGGGATGTTGTTCGGTGTCGAAATAGGTGGTCAATCCCCTCTCGCCGGTGCTGATCAGGGGAT
>JAQVRW010000089.1 GCA_028700875.1 Candidatus Zixiibacteriota bacterium
GGCGATACCTGGACTGTTATCGACCAGTCGATGAATACCGGCCTCGGTTACGACTGGATCATCCCGAGCACTCCTTCCGATTCATGTCTGATCCGCGTCTTCAACGTTTCCGGCGGCGACCCTGCGGATACCTCCGATGCCGTCTTCACGATCGTCGCCGTCGGCGAGAACCGAATCGTCGATCCGTATCCAAACCCGACGTGGGTTCAGAAGGACGGGAAGCTCACGTTCCGAGGTGAACTCAAGGCCAGTCAGGCCGGATCAATCGCTGAAATGACCATCTCCATCATGACTGTGGCCGGCGAAAAGATCAAGAAGCTCTATAAATCATCTGCAAGCGGAGCCGTCGAAATAATCTGGTATTTGACCAACGAATCCGGCGAGACCGTGGCGGCCGGGCCATACCTGGCGGTCATCGAATTCGCCGGGCAAACAGAGGTTAAAAAGTTCGTCGTATTGAGATGAAGGATGACGGGAAATTCGCGGCCCGCGTGGCGCTCTTTTCGGCCCTCGCCTATGTGGCCGCCCTGGTCAGCGTCTATATTCCCAATGTCAGCCTGTCTTTTGTCGTCATCTTTACCGCCGGAACCCTGTTCGGGTTCAAGACCGGGCTGGCGGTCGGCGGCCTCGGGGAATTCCTCTGGACCGTCTTCAATCCGCTGGGGATGGCCCCGGTTCCGACTACTTGCGCTCAGGTAGCCGCCATGATGCTGATCGGCGGTTCCGGCGTGCTGGCCGCCGGGCGATCGTATTCGATACGAACCTCCCCCCTGGGATTTGCGGCCTATGCTCTCTTTGGATTGATGACCGGATTGATCTTTCAAATCATCGTCAACGGCGTGGATACTCTTCTGTACGGCCGGTCATGGAAATACTTCGCCGCGGGACTGGTCTTTTCCTTGGCCACGATCATTTCCAATGCCGTGCTCTTCCCGCTTTTCTATCCCGTCGTGGTGCGCCTGACCGCGCGGGTAAGGCGGCTGCCATGAATGCCAGCCGCCGATGGATCGTTTCCCTGTTCTTGATGGTGATGATATGTTCCGGCGCCGTAGTGAACGCCGCGACCAACCCATCCGACAGCACGGTTATCCCGCCCGACACGACGGCGGTTGATTCGTTGCCGCCGACGCCCGCATCCCCACCATCCGACAGCGCCAAGCTTCCCCCGATAGACACCGTGGCCGGGAAAACGGTTCAATACTCGCTGCCCGTGCGATTCATCGATTCCTTGACCGCCGCTTTCGCCCGTTACTCGGAAGAATACGATATCCGGCAGTACGATCTCTACCCGCGCAACGGCGCCGACTTCATGACCTCGTTCGCCGAATATTTCGCCATGACCTATCATGAAACGCCGCTTCGGACTACCGTCCAGCCATTCGGCCTTCCCGGCCAACAGATGACCGTCTTCTGCGGCGCCAACCGGATGCAACCGTACGACCGGGTGATTCCGGCCGATGGCTTGATCGATTTCGATGATATCGCCACGGCCGACCTCGAAGGCGCGCGGATTATCGAAGGACCGATCGCCGGGGCGGCGGCCCCCGACGGCGGCCTGAGCCTGTTGTACCTGAAACCGATGGCCATCCCCCAGGACAGGGCCCGTTCCGAATTCACCATGGAACGCGGGTCATTGGAATACGCCTACACCCGCGCCAGAGTGGCCCGGATGTTATCCAAACGGCTGGGATTCTTCCTGTCCACCGATTACCGCAAGGGGGCCAGCCGCTCGTATGGGACCAATTTTAGCGCCGATGACAGCAGCTACTGCGTGAAGACGCAACTACTCTATCATATTGCGGAGAAAACGACCTGTGAATTCTCTCTCGACGCGTATCGTCGAACCGGCGGATTCCCGGTGGAACCGGACAACGCCGGGTACGGTTTCCGGCGCCTGCGGCGCGATTATCGCCTGATTTTTTCGGTAACGCAGCATGATGTCAAAGGCGGGCAATTGGCCGGGAAATTCGAGTACCAGAAATCCAAGTCGGCCTACTCCAGCACCGTCACGACGTTTTATCGCACGCTGACCCCGCGTTTCTATCGGACGGAAATATCTTACTTGTTGCCCAAGCCTGGTCGCTTATACGAAATGACCCTCGGCGGCGGGAAGGAAAAATACACGATCGATGGCCTCGATGGCAATCGCGATTATGCCTACGTGTCAGCGTCCGGCCTGAATGATTTTTCCGGTGGACGATTGTTTGCCATGGGACGATGGCGCATCGCGGAACACGAGCAATATGCCCCCGAAGGCACGGTCGGCCTGGTCAAAAACCTGTCGGCAGTCTCGAAAGGTCAACTCAGTGTCGGCTATCTCTGCCGCTGGCCCGATGTCGCCGACCGGATCGCCCCCGAACGATTCGGCGCTATCGGCGGCAACCCTTTCTACCTGCATTTTACCGAGTACGGCAATCCGGACTTGAATATGGAAAAGCGTCTGGCCGGCAACGCCGCGCTCGAATATCGCCGCGGCCGGATGGTTTTCTCCACCGGGATCACCGCCGGGATGATACACGATTTGATCTATTACGACCGCCGGTATGACAGCCTGACAATGACGGTCATCCAACCGGCCAATGACAAGATTAATTTCGGCGACCTCAGCATCAGCGTCTCGGTCGACACCCTGGGACCGTTTTACGGCATGCTGTCGGCCGCCGTGCGCAAAGTCGACTCCGACCGCTGGGGCAGTCGCCCTCCCTATTCCCCCCGCTGGCAGGTATATGGCCGTCTTGGGTTGCGGCATTACGTGGCCAAGTACAAGATTCGGGTCCGTCTTTTCGGCGACCTGAGTTACACCGAACTGCCGTTGTCATACCGGCGGGAGGAACTCTCCACCGGCGCCATGATCATGGGGGGATTCAACCTGTCGTTGAAAGATTTGACGTTCTATTATATGGTCCACAACTCCCTCAACCAGTACCAGGGTCAGCCCGATGGGTATGGCTACAGCGGATGGTACAACAGTTGGGGGGTAAACTGGAAGTTTCTCGATTGAGGTGTCTATGATATCGCGCCAGGAAGCCGCCGCCCTGATGGAAAGCAAGATCAGCAATATCAATCTGCGCAAACATATCTATGCGGTCGAGGCCGGGATGATCATCCTCGCCGAACATTTCGGCGAAAACGTCGAACTCTGGGGCCTGACCGGGCTATTGCATGACCTCGACTACGACAAGACGGTCAAAGACCCCGACCGCCACACGTTCATCACCGAGACATGGCTGGAACCGTATAACCTTCCGGCGGAGATGATCTACGCCATCCGTTGCCATCCCGGTCACGCCGAATGCAAATCGCGGATGGACTGGTCACTCTATGCCACCGACCCCGCGACCGGATTCATCGTCGCCTGCGCCCTGATGCATCCGTCAAAAATATTGGCCAATGTCGACGTCGAGTTCATGATCCGACGGTTCGGCGAGAAGCGATTCGCCGCCGGGGCGACCCGCGAAAACATGGCCGCCTGCTCTAACCTGGCGTTGGAACTGGGCGAATTTCTGGAACTCATCCGCACCGGCATGCTCCGCATCAACGATGTTTTGGGTTTATGAATCGCGAAAGCCGTGAGCACATGTTTGCCTATCCCTGTATGCCGGGTCGTATCTTTGGGAAGGCGGGCTTGATTGAGAGGCTGGCGTGAGCGTCGTTCTTTGAAAGGTGGATACCTCATGAAAAAGAAAATAAACCGGCGCAAATTCATTACGCTGGCCGCAGGGGCCGGCGCCGCGCTGATGTCTCCGCGCGGATTCGGGAATCAGATACTCGCCGATGATGTCGTCCCGGACCGGGGCGTAAGCGGTGTCGTCCCCAGACGAGTGTTTGGCAAAACCGGCGTGACGATATCGCAACTCTGCCTCGGCGGGTCTTCCGTAGCAGGCGCGGATAGCCCGGCTGTACTCGACGAAGCCCTGAAACAGGGCGTGGATTGCTGGGAAATAGTATCATTCACGGGAAAGGCGTACGGCGAGTATTTCAAGAAGAATCCCGATGTACGCGCGCGAGTATTTCTTACGGCAAAAGTGTACTCGACGAACCCGACC
The DNA here is from genome assembly GCA_028700875.1 of Candidatus Zixiibacteriota bacterium. Classification (GTDB taxonomy): domain Bacteria; phylum Zixibacteria; class MSB-5A5; order GN15; family JAAZOE01; genus JAAZOE01. Next base: position 4,047 of record JAQVRW010000089.1, read on the forward strand.
GTCATGCAGGAGCAGTTGGACAAGGTTCTCAATGATAACGAAACATCCACGATAGACTTTCTGGCCGTACATGTGCTAGATAATGTCGAAGCGCTGAATGATGACGTAAGAAAATGGGCCGAGAAGGTCAAGAAAGAGAAGAAGATTCGGTTCTTTGGATTCTGCACCCATAAGAATATGGATGAATGTCTTCGCCGGGGCGCTGATCTGGATTGGATAGACGGAATTCAGACATTCTACAACTACCGAATGCAGAGTATCGGTAACATGGAAGAGGCTCTGCAGAAATGTCATGAGAAAGGCATCGGAATATTCACCGTCAAATCCATGGGGCTGTGTTCGCAGAAGAAAACCGAACTGCAAAAACTTCCGCTCAACGAGGAGAAACTCAATTCTCTGTTAGCCGGCCATAACATTTCCTTTGAGCAGGCCAAGTTGAAGGCAATCTGGCAGAATCCTCATATAACGTCAATTTGCTCACTCATGCCCGGTACAGCAATACTGTTGTCGAATATCGCGGCGGCGAAGGATGAACGCCCTCTCAGTACCGAAGTCAGGAAATTGCTGGCGGATTATGCAGACGGCACCGGAAGATACTTCTGCCGACGTTGCGGCGCGTGTGATACGGCCAACGCAGATAAGATCCCCATATTCGACATCATGGAAGCGCTTATGTATTCGAGGGGATATGGTATGACGGCCCTTGCCATGAAGGTGTTTGCGCGGATACCGCCTGAGATTCGGAGCAAGATACCGGACAGCGACTACTCCACCGCCGAACGACTCTGCCCGCAGCAAGTACCGATAGGGCAATTCATGAAGGAAGCCTATAGGGAATTGAGCGGGTAAAGACATGATGTCGGGTTTCTCGTCCCATTACATGGATGGGACTCGATACACCACCCTGCGAGTACAAATACCCGCTTGATTTTAACAACACATCGACATATATTGATCCCATCGCTGTCACACGGCGGCAATCGGCAATAAGGAGGCAGGGTCATGAAACACAAATTCACGATAATTGGCATCATCGCGGTCGTGCTGATTGTCGGCGCATTCGGCCCGATATTCGGCCAGGAAAAAGAACAAAAGCCGCTTCCGACCGAGAATTTCTACAACAAGAGTCTCCATTACACCAACAAGGGCATCGCCTACATGTACTCCAAAGAATCGGGCGGGTTGGAGACTATGACCGGCGTTCCGGGCGCCGATATCGGCTGCGACAAACCGGAATGCCATGTGCGCAGCTGCGATGCCTGCCATGCGGTCGAAGCCGACGGCAAGATGACCTACTCGCTCGACCCGGCCAGGAGCCAGGAAGTATGCCAACGATGCCATCCGGTGGAGAAGGATGATCCCGATGTCCATTTCAAATGGGGGATGAAGTGCATGGATTGCCACACCGTGCAGGAAATCCACGGCGACGGCACAGAGTACAACAGCTACAATCAACCAGGCGTTTTGGGTTCCAAATGTGAACCATGCCATGGCGCCATCAGCCAGGGTCTCAGTCACACCGTGCACAAGGGGAAACTGGATTGCCCCACCTGCCATGTGTTGCAATCCACCACCTGTTACAACTGCCATATCGATTCCCGCCTGGCAAAAGTCAAAGGCGCGTCGCTCCAGTTGAACAACGTGCTGTTTCTGGTCAACCATAACGGCCAGGTGAAACTGGGGAATTTCCTGTCCCACGTGTACAAGAACAAAACCATGATCACTCTGGCGCCGTCGTTTGCCCATTCGATCAAGAAGGACGGTCTGAAATGCCCCGACTGCCACAACACGCAGATCGTCCGCGATATCGCCAAGGATAAGTTCAAGCTGGTGACATGGGAGAATAAGGCGATCAAGAACGCGGAGGGGATCGTGCCGGCGCTCGATGGCATGACCTGGCGAATCGTCCCGTTGACCTATGACGGGACCACCTGGACGCCTCTGGTCAATCCGGAAAAGCCTATTGTTCACTATTCAGGCTATTGCACACCCCTGACCGCCGATCAGTTCGCCAAACTGAAAGTTCCGCAGGGGAAGAAGTAGGAATTAGTTGTTCCGCAGGGTCCTGTCCGCCGCATGCGGATGTGACCCTGCGGTAGTCTTTAGGCAAGGGTGCTGCAATGACCAAATTCGGGAAATCGGTTGTAATTGCGGTCGGGGCGATCATCGTTCTTGGTTCTTTGTTGTTGGTGCGGGGAGACAATGAGACTCTGACGGGATCGTATGCGGAATTGTTCAAGAGCATAAACGATACTATCGATTGGACCAAGTACGAATCCAATGCGGTAGACACGGTTAAAACGGCGATAATGAAACAGATGGAAGCGGAACAAATCACGGTAAATGATCCGTCGGACCAGATATTGGAACGGACACACTTGATGGATATCGATGCCGACGGTATTGACGACATCATTTTCAACGGCTTCACCGGCAGCGGCGCAGAATCGGAAATTATCCTCATATGCAGACGGACGGAACGTGGGCTTCAAACCGCCCTCAAGGCGTGGGGTCGGATAACCGGAATCTATCGGATTTCGCCTTGGGGGCCGGTTGGTTTCAGGGTTTTTGCCTATGGATGCTGCGGGGCTACCGATGATTATGTTGAAGATTATTATTCGTCGTTGTATTGCGGGATGATTAAGTACCAGCTTGCCTCCAGAATCTTGATAGAAAGACAAACACCGCTTCCGCGCTCGTTCTATCTCAAGGGTAAACCGTTTCAGATCCCCAGGGACGGCGGCAAACTTAGATACGGTCCGGTTGTTGATGATGAAGTAATGGAGGACGAAGATCATCGGATAGCCCATGGAAATGTCCTTGTCGACTACTCGATTAGCGCGGCAGGAATCGTTCTCGGAGAGGAGGTTGACTCTCTCGGTATGATGTGGGAATTCGTATTAATGAATTCTGATGCCAAACCGACCTGGGAATTCTATACGGATCATCGGGGCGGCAATAGCGAAGAACGGGCACGAATCGTCGGTTGGATCGAAGCGCCGTACCTTCGGTAAATGGCTAACCTGCCCGCGACACCTCGCCGTAGGAAAACCCATTGCCTTGAACCTGCGATTTTATTAGCTTTCATCACGATAGGCGGGGCGGAACCGTCAGGCGCGCCCCCAATGAATGCAGGTGTCGCAAATAATCGCGGGGTAGGATATGCGGAAAAACAGGCTTCGTCTTGTCGCGCTAACCATAATGATCGTCGCCGCGACGGTCGCCGTCGCCATCTTCGCCGGATGCGGCAAATCCGACCAGGAAAAGCAATCGGCGCAGACCCCGTCGCCCCAAAAAGCCAAGCTGACCATCGGCGTGTCGCTTCTCACCCGGACCCATCCGTTCTATCAGGACCTCGAAGCCGGACTCAAGGAAGCCGCCGATGCCGCCGGGTATGAGCTTCTGGTTACCGCCGGGGAATTCGACGTCGCCAAACAGAAAGATCAGATTCAGGACTACATCGTCCGCAAGGTCGACGCCATCATCGTCTCCCCCTGCGACTCTAAGTCGATCGGCACGGCGGTCAAGGCCGCCAATGACGCCGGCATCCCGGTTTTCACCGCCGATATCGCCTGCCTGGCCGAGGGCGTTAAGATCATCACCCACGTCGCCTCCGACAACATCGCCGGCGGCAAACTGGCCGCACAAGCCGTCGCCAAGGCGATCGGCGGAGCCGGCACCGTGGCAATCATCGATCACCCCGAGGTGGAATCGGTCATCCAGCGGGTGAAAGGGTTCGAGGATGAACTGGCCCTCACGCCCGCAGTCAAGATCGTCGCCAAGTTGTCCGGACACGGCGTCAAAGACCAGGCCTTCCGCACGGCCGAGGATATCCTGCAGTCGCATCCCGACCTGAGCGCCGTCTTCGGAATCAACGATGATTCCGCCCTCGGCGCGCTGGCGGCGGTGGAAAAAGCGGGCAAATCGGGCAAGGTAATCATCGTCGGCTTCGATGCCGTCCCCGAGGCGCGCGCGGCCATCAAGGCGGGAAAAATCTACGCCGATGTCATCCAGCAGCCGAAAGTGATCGGCAAGACGACAATCGAGGCGGTGACGACATATATTTCCGGCGGCACGGTCGCCCCGCAGATACTCATTCCCTGCACGTTGTTCACTCAGGCCGAGGAGAACGCCGCCCAATGATGGAATCAGTTTGGTGAATGCCGACCCTGCCAGAGTCGCCGCTCCCGCCATGTTCTTGCAGATGCGGGAGATTGCCAAAGCCTTTCCGGGCGTCCAGGCGGTCAAGTCCGGATCGTTCGAACTGGCCGGCGGCGAAATCCATGCCCTGGTCGGCGAAAACGGCGCCGGCAAAAGCACCCTCATCAAGATTCTGACCGGCGCGCATCAGGCCGATGCCGGTGATATCATCCTGAATGGAACCCTCGTCACGTTCGATTCCCCCATCGCCGCCCGCCATGCCGGCATCGCCGCCATCTACCAGGAATTTACGCTTATCCCAACGATGACCGTGCGGGAAAACCTGTTTCTGGGGCGTGAGAAAACCAGGCGTGGATTTATCGATGCGTCTGCCGAACGTCAGACGGCCGCCGCCGTGCTGGCCCGCCTGGGCCTTGACATCGACCCCGAATCGCTCGTGGCCGATCTCAGCACCGCCCATCAACAATTGGTGGAAATCGCCCGCGCGCTTCTGACCGACGCCAAAATCCTGGTCATGGATGAACCGACCGCGGCCATCACCCCGCGCGAGGTGGAAAAGCTGTTTGGTATCCTGAAAGAACTGGCCGGGCGGGGCATCGGCATCATCTTCATCAGTCATCGCCTCGATGAAATCTTCGCCGTCGCCGACCGGGTGACCGTCATGCGCGATGGCGACACGATCGGCACATGGAAGACATCGGAGCTGACCCGCAACACATTGATCGAACATATGGTCGGCCGGTCTCTGGAGGAGGAATTCCCCAAGGTCGCCGCTCAGCGCGGGGAAATTTGTTTTGAAGTGAATGGTTTATGCGGCGGCAAGATCCGCGATGTGTCGTTTTCCGTCCGGCGAGGCGAAGTGCTGGGTTTGGCCGGATTGATGGGCGCGGGACGCACCGAAACGGCGCGGCTGATATTCGGCGCGGACAAGAAAGAATCCGGCGACATCCGTCTCGATGGCCGCACGCTTGATATCTCCTCCCCGCGCGAAGCCATCGCGGGAGGCATCTGCCTGCTGACCGAGGACCGCAAAATGCAAGGGCTGGTGCTCAAAGCCTCGGCATTGGAGAATTTCGCCTTGCCCAACCTGCTGTCCTGGTCGAAAGGCGGGTTCATCAACCGCCGCAAGGAGCGTTCCCGCTTTTTCGCCCGAGTGGACAATCTCAACATTCGCCTGTCCGGCCCCGACCAGCATGCCGAAGACCTCTCCGGCGGAAACCAGCAAAAACTTCTGGTTGCTCGATGGCTGGAAACCGACTCGAAAGTGGTCATCTTCGACGAACCGACCAGGGGCATCGATGTCGGGGCCAAGTACGAGATGTATCTGCTCATCAACGACCTGGCGGCACAGGGCAAAGTGATAATTATGATTTCATCGGAACTGCCGGAAATTT
>JAQVRW010000090.1 GCA_028700875.1 Candidatus Zixiibacteriota bacterium
AACTGATTGGCGATCAGTTCGGCCGTGAACCCGGTTGAAGTAAAAGCGAAAATGACCACGTTATCGGTCTCGGCCCGGCTCACGGCTTCCGCCACCGCCGTCGGAATCTCGGATCGGATAAGATACGCCTCGCCGATCGGCGGTTTGGGACCGCCGTCCTCTTCCGCCGCGGCGATGGTGCGGCTCATCGTCGCGACAACTTCCAACGGATACTTCCCGGTGGCCGTTTCGGCCGACAGCATGACCGCGTCGACGTAATCGAATACCGCCGTGGCGACATCGTTGATTTCGGCCCGGGTCGGTCGAGGTGAAAACCGCATCGACTCCATCATCTGGGTGGCCACGATGACCGGCTTGCGATGCCGGTTGGCCAGGCGAACGATCTTCTTCTGCAATTCCGGAACCGTCTCCGGCGGCAATTCCACTCCCAGATCGCCCCGTGCCACCATGACGCCGTCGGCCAGCAGCATGATGTCATCGAGCCGTTCGATAGCTTCGCGTTTCTCCAGCTTGGCGATGATTTTCTGGCGTCCCCCGAGGCGACGAATCAACCGCCGCGCCTCGATGATGTCATCCCCGCTGCGCACGAACGAAAGGGCGATGAGGTCGGCTTTCAAAGCGACAGCGGTCGCGATGTCGTCGCGATCCTTGCGGGTGATGGTCGGAATCTGAATATCGGTATCGGGCAGATTGATCCCCTTGCCCCCCATGATGGCTCCGTCGTTCAACGCCCGAATGCGGATGTTGTCACCGGTCGCGGCCACGATATCAAAGGCCACCTTGCCATCGTCGACCAGCAGTCGTTCGCCCGCGCGGACGGATTTGATGATCCCCGGATGGTTGACGGCGATGACCCCGTCGGCGGGACGTGAACGGCGAGTCGTAAGCGTCAGTTCGTCGCCGGCATGAACGGCGTGCTCACCGTCAAATCGCTCCAGCCGCAACTTAGGACCGCAGATGTCGAACAGGATGCCGATTGGGAAGGGCGCCTTCCGCACTCCCCGACGAATAGTCCGCGCGGCGGTCTCAAAATCCCGGCGGTCGCCATGAGAGCAATTGATGCGGAAAATATTGACTCCGGCTTCGACCAACTCGGTGATGTGCTCGTGAGAGGCGATGGCCGGTCCGTAGGTGGCGATGATTTTGGTCTTTTTCATGACGTCAATATCCGCCTGCCAGGGAAACAAAAGCAACAATAAAGATGCTGCCAACGTGCATCGACGGGCGTATATTCACCGTATGGTTGGTATCACAACGATCTGGAGGAAGTGAAGGCCATGCGTTTTGCGAATGCCATCGTGCGTACACCCGGGCCGTCGATGATCCACGGCTTGACCTCGGCGAATCTCGGGAAACCTGATTACGAAAAAGCCCTGGCTCAGCATGCCGCCTATATCCGCGCGCTCGAATCGTGCGGTTTGCAGGTAACCGTCCTGCCCCACGACAATGACTACCCTGATTCGACCTTTGTCGAAGATACTGCCCTGGTCACGCCCGCCTGCGCCATCATCATGCGCCCCGGCGCTCCCTCGCGACGGGGCGAAACTACGGCGATCGAGAACCCCCTGACGAAATTCTCTATGCATATCGGACGGGTCGTCTCCCCCGGGACTGTCGATGCCGGCGATATCATGATGGCCGGCGATCACTATTATATCGGCCTTTCGCAACGAACCAACGCCGAAGGAGCTTCGCAAGTGATCCGCGTTCTGGAGAAATACGGCTTGACCGGCTCGACCGTATTGCTCAAGGACGCCCTGCATTTGAAGTCGGGCGTGGCGTATCTTGAAGAAGGTTGGCTGGTAACCGGAGGGGAATTTGTCGGGCGACGGGAGTTTTCCGAGTTCAAGACGATCCTTGTCGAAAGCGACGAACAGTATGCCGCCAATTGCCTCTGGGTAAACGACCGGGTGCTCGTCGCCGCCGGATTCCCGAAAACGAAACAAGCTATCGAAACCTGCGGTTTTGAAACAGTACAGCTGGAGATGTCCGAATTTCAGAAGCTCGACGGTGGCCTGAGCTGTCTGTCCCTGCGTTTCTGATTCGACCCCTTCTATCCCGCAACGGCTGCCGAGGCCCCGGAAAAAGACTTGCATAATCCCGTTTGGATCGCATATTATCTATTGGGGAGAGGGTTTTTTACGTTTCGGGGACGGCGTTCATCCTTGACACAACACCAAGCCATGCCGTGCTGATGGTATTCTGCATATTTCAACCGGAGGTTGGCCATGATAAGGCTCGTGTCGATATTGGGGGCCGTGGTATTGGTGTTCGCCGCAGGTATGATTGCCCCGGCGGCAACGGAATTCGCGACGGCGGCCGGTGATGGGCGGTACGCCTGCCAGACCGACCTGATCGAGGTGATCTTCTCGGACCAGATGCAAGTGCGTCTCCGGGACGATCGCCCGGTCGATCTGAAAACGAACACGCCCGTCGGCGTCGATGCCGCGCTCCCGAAAACGGGCGGACACACATGGCTGCGCTTGTGCGACCTTTCGGAGGAGCAACTCGACGATATTCAGGCGCGCGGCGTGGCGAAGCGCGGTCAGCCGGTCTTCAATCTCAACAACATTTACCGCCTTCGGATTCCGGAAGGACTTGACATATGGGAGACGTGTCGGGAACTGGAAGCCGTTTCCGGTGTCGCCAGCGCCCGCCCGATGCCTCTGCCCACTCCGCCTCCCCAATTGCCGCCCGATTACGAACCGAACCAGGGGTATCTCGATTCCGCCGGGTCGACGCCGGTCGGGATCGACGCTCATTATGCCTGGACATGGCCGGGAGGGGACGGTACGGGCGTGACCGTCTGCGACATCGAATACAGCTGGAATTACAATCACGGCGATATTTCCAAGGCGTACACCTCCCCGATCAACCCGACTCAGATAGTCGATCCCTTTCCCGCGGACCAGGCCAATCACGGTACGGCGGTCATCGGTATCCTGGTAGCCGATGACAATGGCTGGGGGACGACCGGCATTTGCCACGGCGCCACGTTGAAACTCTGCGGTTCATACTTCGTCATAGCCGGGCCGCCGATCGACACGATCTGGGATGTGCCAGCGGCGATCACCTACGCCATCAACGCCCTGACCGCCGGGGATGTCATCTTGCTGGAACAGCAATGGGATTACGGCGATCCGACGACGCCAACCAGCGACTATATTCCGATTGAATGGTGGACGGACTATTACCCCAGCGCGCAATTACACAACGGGGTCTATATCGCCATCGAGAACGCCATCGCCAACGGCATCAACGTGGTTGAGGCTGGCGGTAATGGTGGGGCGCCGACTCCGAATACCGGGTACAATACCGGCTTGCTGACTTGGTACGGCAACAACGATGCTATCATCGTCGGCGCCGGCGGAGTCTACAGCGGCGGACTCTACACCGAAGGAGACTTGGAGCGCGTTTCCTGGTCGAGTTACGGCCCCCGATATGATGTCCAGGCATGGGGAGAAGACGTGGTCACGACCGGGTACGGCGACCTTGACAGCACCATGGGGTACAATTACAGGTTCACGAATACGTTCGCCGGAACATCCAGCGCATCGCCGATCGTGGCCGGCGCCGCGGCTTGCGGTGTCGGATACTATAAGGAACAGGGGATGAACATTACCTGGCTGGATCCGTCGACGTTGCGCGGTCTGCTCAACTATTACAGCACGCCGCAGGTCGTCCCGCCGGCCGGTCAGATCGGACCACGGCCCGACTTAAAGGGGACTTTCGGCTGGATGCGAAACGATTGGGTGGATGTCACGGCCCCGCCGATCAACCTCTACGGCCAGCGCAACACCGGAGTAGCCTGGGGCGACTATAATGGCGACAATTACCCGGATTTGTATGCCACGAACTTCACCGGCAATTCCAATAAACTGTTCGCCAACAACGGCAGCGGCGCTTTCACGGACGCCACCGTCGCCCCGCTCAACGTCGCCGACCTCGGATACGGCGCCGCGTGGGGCGATTATGACAACGACGGCGATCTCGACTTGTATCTGGCCAATAACGACGGCCCCAATCAGCTCTTCCGCAACGATGGCGGCGGCGCGTTCACCGATGTCACGGCCGCGCCGCTTAATGACCTCGGCTACAGCCTACATGTCTGTTGGGTCGATTACAATAACGACGGCCGTCTCGATATTTATGTAACCAGCTACCTCAGCGCCAACCGCCTATATCGCAACAACGGCGACGGAACCTTCACCGATATCGCCGCCGGTTCTCCGGTGGGGTACAACGGCAGCAGCGGCGGAGCCGCCTGGGGGGATTATGATAACGACGGCGACATGGATTTGTATCTGACCTGCAACTACGGCGAGGCCAATCACCTGTATCGCAACGACGGTAACGGGACGTTCGTCGACGTAACCGTAGCGCCCCTGGGGGATACCAACGAAGGGTACGGCGTCGATTGGGGCGACTATGACGACGACGGCGACCTGGACTTGTATCTGGCGAACAACGGCCAGGCCAACAAGCTGTTCCGCAACGACGGCGGGACGTTCACCGACGTTACCGCCGCGCCATTGGATGACGCGGGGTATGGCATGAGCGCCGGTTGGGCCGACTACAACAACGACGGGAATCTCGACATCTACGTCGTCAACAGCGGCACCGCCAACAGGCTGTTCACGGGCGACGGCGCAGGGGGATTCACCGCGTTCACCAATTCGGCCGTTTTGGACAACGCCTATGGCGCCGGATTCGGCTGGGGTGATTATGACCTTGACGGCGACCTGGATATCTATCTGGCCAACGCCGGGCTGGCTCAGGAAAACAGACTGTTTCGCAATAACATCGGCGATTTCGGCAACTGGTTGGCGATTGATTTGGTCGGAACCGCCTCGAACAAAAGCTCCGTCGGGGCGCGGGTGCGTCTGGTGGCGGGCGGGAAATCGCAGATGCGCGAAGTCACCGCCGGTTCGGGATTCTGTTCGCAGCATACGCTGACGGTGGAATTCGGTCTCGGCGCCGTCGCAACCATCGATTCCCTGATCGTCCGTTGGCCTTCGGGAGTTTCCCAGAAGTTGACGGCGGTCAGCATCAACACCCGCATGCAACTGGTCGAACCATCGACCTATGTCTGCGGAGATGCCAACCGCGATAACAAGGTCAACATAGGCGATGCCGTGTACATCATCAGCTACATCTTCAGAGGCGGCCCGGCGCCGAATCCTATCGGGGCGGGGAACGCCAACTGCGACGGGAAGCTCAACGTCGGCGACGCGGTGTATATCATCAGCTACATCTTCCGCGGCGGACCGGCCCCCTGCTGCCCGTGATGCGAATGACGAATTGGGAATGAAAGGATCGGGGCCGGAGATCATCCGGCCCCGTTTTATTGGCGGGAGTTAATGTCGGTCACTTTTGTTTGGCCGTGCCCGGAAAGACCGGCTGGGTGATGGCGAAATCACCGGATGAACAGATGACCTTCGCCCGGACATAGAATTCCTTGCCGGTGAACGCATACGTCGGCGTCAAACCGGTGTCTTCCTTGAGAATGACGCCGTTCTTCCCAATGAAACGGGTCGTGAAGGAGAGGTCCCCGCTTGCTTTTATCGGCAAGCCATATTCCTTGTCCGTAATCGTGATGTCTTCGAGATATACCCCCATCCCGCCGGTGGCATAGAAGTCGCCGTTTTGCAAAGCGGTCAATATCGCCTCCGGGGTCAATTCCTTCGCCCGCACCATGACCCACCCCTTGCCGGGGTACGCCCGTTCCGCGCGATATTCCCCTTCATAATCATGGGTATCATCGGTGGCCAGGCCGTAAATTACCATTCCCTCGGACAGCACGCAGTCCCATATCTCCTCCGTGCCGCAGTCCGCCGGCGGCGAAGTTGTTGCTGGTCTTGTCCATGTTATAGACTTCCATCAACCCGACATTCTTCAAAGCGGCGATCTGCTCGCAGGTGATGGCCCGATGCCAGTTGGGATGATTGAGCTGGGGGATTCCGCCGGCCGCCATAATACTGTCGATGTTGGTCTGCAGGTTGGCGACGACCTCTTCGACACGCTGCGCAGTCGCCAACCGTTTCATGTTGAGACCGTTGACATGAAGATACTTGCGATCGGTCACTTCTTCGCCGGGGATCAGGATGAAGTTGTCGGCGCCGCCATCGGTATCCAGATATGTGACGTCGGTGATATACCCGTGATCGGTGATGACCAGGAAATTGTAATCGTGATCCTTGTACCACTGCGCCGCCCGATGAGGCAATTCATCGCCGTCGGAGTTGACGGTATGCGCATGTGTCTGCCCCTTGAATCAGCGGGCTTCCTGAGCTGCCGCGGTCAAACCGAACAACAGAATCGCGGCCAGAGCTAAAAAATGGATCCGGTGAAAAGACATGACTTATTCTCCTGTTCCCGCCGATGGCGAAACATTCCCTTCGATGGACCTTCCTGCCTATGCCGAAATAGTGACAACATTCTCCGTCAGTCAAGGTTTTAGGTCAGGCGTATTCCCTGTGCGGACGCCAACGCCGATACCAAGATAAACGTCGGAGACGCCGCCTATATCATCTCCTACATCTTCCGGGGCGGCCCGGCGCCGACGCGCCCATAATCGATTGCCGGACACGGACATGGACGTTATCGAAGAGACCTCGTGGAGCCTCTTCGATAACGAAACTCGACCATTATGAGGCTCACATTGGGCTTTCTTATGTCGGCGGACCCAAAAAGGCACTCGTTAAAAATATTACTATCATGCAAAATATTGTTGAAATATCGTTGACTTTTTTATGCCAATTGCCGTTTATAGGAGTGTATATAGAAAGAGATCCTCCGCATTGATTTGTTCGAGACTTGTTCTTGTGAGCAACCCGAGCCAAAATCTCAATCTGGGGATTAACGCGCAATAGTGCGCAAATGGAGTTTATCTTGGGTCGCGAAATTCTGAGTAAGAAACGTTCGACAGGGGTAAACAGAATTAGGAGTAGTGAAGTATGAAGATCTATGTGGGCAACTTGTCCTACCAGACGACGGAAGATGACATTCGCAAGGCTTTCGAAAGCCACGGTGCGGTTTCCAGTGTCGCCATCATCACTGACAAGTTCAGCGGTGAGTCCAAGGGTTTCGGTTTCGTCGAGATGGATAATAAGGACGAAGCCATGGCCGCCATGGCGGCAGTGAACGGCACGGAAATGAACGGCCGGAATCTGAACGTCAGCGAAGCCCGTCCGAAAACCGAAAACCGCGATCGCGGTGGTTCCGGTGGCGGACGCGGCGGATATCGCAAAAACTGGTAGGCAGTTTTGCCCAGCGCTTGCCGGGAAAACAATCCGTTGGACGACACGGTGATTAAGCCGCTGTCGGAGGATGGTTCGACCCGGTAGGCGGCTGCGGTTCCCCGCGGGATCGCATATCCGCAAATTACGGCATCGTCGCCTGCGACGATGCCGTTTTTATTTGACCGAAAATTCTCAGACCTTCCACACGTCGCTCCGTTGCCCTCCTGTGTGCGAAACGGCTAACCCATTGGCGTTCACATCATAATCGCATACGGAACCTTCCCTTTAATGCGCCCTGGAATCCGCTTGACAATCAAACCCGTTCCGGGTATATTGATTTTGTCTTCATAACCGCTAACGTCGTTCTCTATAGAGTATCAACCTGGTCATTATTCATGGAATAGAGGTGGCTTATCGCATCTGCGCTACGGCTTGGTTCGTTTTATATGTACCCACACTTTAGGGAGGTCATATGTTCACCCATCTCAAAACAATCGCTTTGAGCCGTAGCAGCAGCAAAACTACGCGGTGTCTGCAATCCGCATCATTCCTGCTGTTTATCGCCTGTTGGCTGGTCACCCTGACGGTGACCGCCGCGCCGGCGGCGGAACCCGACACACCTTTCGCCTTCGAAATCCAACACGATGTCTCGGCCCCATATTGGTCGCCCCTGATAGTGGGGATAACCAAGACCGAGGGCCCCGAGGACATGTTCGGATTCGATCTGTTGGTCGATTACGATGCGTCCGTCCTGCGCCTGAATGACGTCATCCCCGGCGAAATCTTCAACGACACGGGTTTGTATCAATGGGAATATTTCCAGTGGCGCATCGATTCATCGACCTCGCCGCGACAAACCATCCGGATTGTGGCCATCGCCGACATGAACAACGGTTCCCATCACCCCCTGGCCACGGCGGTGCCCGATGGAACGACCCTGTTCAACTTCTCCTTCACCGCCCTGCCGCAGGGTTACACCCCCATAGTGTTCACCCCTCTGCGGTTTCGCTGGCAGGATTGCGGCGACAACATGGTCGTCGCCAACGCCGGAGGGGATTCCGTGGCGGTATCGCTTGCGGTGAACGAGTGGACAGGATCCCAATTCGTCGACATCACCGATCCAAACGCAGCTTTCCCGACTGATTTCGGGACCCCGAATGTATGTCTCGATACGGCCGCCGGCCCGCCGGTCAACCGTTTCGTCAACTACTTCGACGGCGCCGTGACCACCGTGCTGCCCGATGAGATCGACAACCGCGGCGATATCAACCTGAACTGCGTTGCCTATGAGATCGCGGACTACGTCATGTTCGAGAATTATTTCATTGTGGGGGAATCGGCCTTCGGGAATCTGCCATCAAGCATTCAAGCGTCCGATGTCAATGCCGACGGCCTTCCGTTGCGGCTGGAAGACCTGGTTTTTCTGGAACGGGTGATCTGTGGCGACACGCTGCCGCTTCCCGTAAAGAAAGACGGTCGCCAAGCCGTCGATTCGGCGATTATCACGCAGGACGCGGTCTCCCGGATCGTCAGCGTGGAACATCCCGATATACTGGCCGGGCTGTTCCTGATCTTTCAAGGTGAAATCGCGCCGACGTTCTTATTCGATACCGCCGGGATCATGGCGTGGTCGGAATTCGACGGGTCGGTGACGCGGGTCATGATTATACCCAATCTCATGCCAGACGGTTGCCGCCATGGATTCGTATCCGGCCCGCTGTTCGCGTACGTCGGCAATGGTTTGCTGATTGAGCAGGAAAACCCCACCTACGCCGATGTTTTTGACTACCCGCAGGCCGCCGATTTCGGGGATAATCATTTTCATCACAATCCGATTCGGATTATCGGAACCGACGGGCGCGTCGACGTCGTCCCCGACCCTCTTTCCGCCGCACTGGCCCGCGTTTCCGACGCCGAAACGATCGCACTATATATGGGCGATTTCGACGCCCATACCGCCGGGGACGTCGACCTCATGACTCTGCGCATCAACGATTCCATGGTCCCGCTGTCGACGGCCATCCTGCCGTCATACCCCGGATTCACCGGAGAAGTCCTGACCGCGACCGTCGGCGCCAGAGATTTCATTTTGTCTTTGGATATGCTGATGGCGCCGGGAGTGAAAAACTTCGCCGTGACCGCAACATACGCCGACGATCAAACATTCGTCGTTCCGGGTATGCTTACCCTGGTTTCCGAAAACGCCGCCATCGGCGTCCCTTCGGGATGGCCGACCATTCAGGCGGCCATCGACGCGGCCATCGACGGCGACGCGGTACAGGTGGCCGGGGGAACGTATACCGGTGACGGCAACCGGGATCTCGAATTCAACGGCAGGCAAATCCTGGTCACGTCG